>JAUVCP010000177.1 GCA_030590765.1 Flavobacteriaceae bacterium
ATATCCAACAATGGTATCATTACTATTTGTAATTATATATCCAGAGTCATAATCCTTTTGAGAAATAACAAATAGAGGGAACAGGAAACATGTAAAAATTATCAGTTTAATACTTTTCATTTTTCTAAAGATACCTAAATAATTGTATAGCAATTGAATTTAATTATTTTTCTGAATTATCAATTTCTTTTTTGATTATTGCAGGATTTCCAGCTACCATAACATTATCAGGCACATCCTTTACAACCACTGAACCTGCAGCAATTACCACGCCATTTCCAATATGAACTCCAGGACAAATAATTACACTTCCACCAATCCATACATCATTGCCAATCGTTATAGGTTTTGAAAATTCAAGCAAAGAATTTCTGATTTTTATTTCTAAAGGATGGGCTACAGTATAGATCTGAACATTCGGACCAATAAAAACATTATTACCTATTTTTACTTCTGAAGTATCTAAAATACAACAGTTAAAATTAATAAATACTTTTTTACCTAATTTGATATTAGATCCATAATCGCAATAAAAAGGAGGTTCTATCCAAAATACTTTATCATATGCACCTATTAAATCTTTAAATAACTTATTGCGTTCTTTTATTTGATCATCAGCAAGGCTGTTTATTTTTTGAAATTTTAACCGTGCTACATATCTTTCCTTTGACAGAACTGGATCCATTGGATTATACAATTGTCCGGATAGCATCTTTTCTTTTTCAGTCATTTATTTGAAATCTCTAAAGGGTTTCTTTTAACCATTTTTTAAACTCACGATGCCAAACCAAAGAATTTTGATAATCTAAAACCCAGTGATTTTCTTCAGGAAAATATAATAACTTACTTTTAATACCTTGTAATTGTGCTGCCTGAAACGCCTCTAAACCCTGCCCTATTGGAACTCTGTAATCTTTTCCTCCCTGGATGATCATGATAGGTGTATTCCATTTTTCAACATGTTCAACCGGATTAAAAAGAGTATAGCTTTTTTGGGCTGCTTTATTGTCTTTTTCCCAATAAGGACCACCAAGATCCCAATCTACAAAAAACAATTCTTCAGTAGTTCCGTACATACTTTTTTCATTGAAAATACCATCATGTGAAATAAATGTTTTAAATCTATTTTCATGAAAAGCAGCTAAATAAAATACCGAGTAACCGCCATAACTTGCTCCTATACAACCCAGTCTGTCATTATCAACATAAGGTTCTTTTGCAATATCATCAATTGCCGACAAATAATCTTTCATGTTTTGCCCGCCATAATCTTTACTGATCTGTTCATTCCATTCTACTCCATAACCCGGCATCCCTCTTCTGTTTGGTGCAATAATGATATATCCATGGGCTGCCATTAATTGAAAATTCCAACGATAAGAATAAAACTGGCTTAAAGCACCTTGTGGACCACCCTGACAATATAATATTGTCGGATATTTTTTATTTGGATCGAAATTTGGAGGATAGATCACCCAGGAAAGAAGGTCTTTACCATCAGTTGCTTTAGTAATTCTTTTTTCAATTTTACCCAGACTTAAACTATTATAAATCGTATCATTTGCATGTGTGATCTGATTCATTTTACCATTTTTAAGATCAACAGTATATAACTCTGGTGCATGGTTCATATCTCTTCTTGAAACAACCATTTTATTCTTGCTATGGCCTACAATTCCATTTACATCAAATTGACCCTTTGTAATTTGTTTTGGCATTGCTGAATATGAAATCTCTATTTCAAATAAATGAACTGTACCAAAAACGGGGGCATTAAAATAGATCTTATCTCCTTTATTACTCCAAATAAAACTGTTTACCGTACCATCCCAGTTTTTGGTAAGATTGATATCTTTACCATTTCTTCTAACAATAATATCATTTTTATCTGCTTCATAGCCATCTCTTTTCATTTGCAACCAAGCCAGTTCTCCTTTGGATGAAAAAGAAGGAGAAACATCATAACCTTTGTTATATTCTGTAAGGTTTTTTGTTTTTTTTGTTACCAGATCATACTCATAAATATCACTATTGGTTGTTTTAGCATATTCAGTACCCTTATATTTTTTAGCTACATAAAGCACTTTTTTACTGTCAGTACTCCAAATATAATCTTCAGAACCTCCAAAAGGTTTTTGCGGACAATCATAAGGTTCTCCTTCCATCAGATCAATTTCATCCTCTTTAGATTTGATAAATACATGACCAAATAATCCATCTTCCCATGTATCCCAATGACGGTAATTCAGACTATTATAAATTTTCATATCGGATTGAGGAACATCTTTATAATAATCCTGACCAGTAACAGGATTGATTTTTACCTCTTTAGAAAATAATTCAAACTTACTATCAGGAGAAATCAATCTATTATGTATTAGATTTTTATAATCTTTTATCAATTTGGATTCTCCTCCACTTATAGGTAAAATAAAAGTTTTTTTACCTCTGTTATTTTCTTTGATATCAACCATTGACACATTATAAATAACATTTTGCAAGTCATCTGTCAAACCAACAGCCGAAACCCTGTTAAGTGTAATCAATTGCTCAGGAGTCATTACTTTTTGAGCATATAACATGGAACTCAGTCCAAACAAAATAAAAAGTAGGTATAGTTTTCTCATGGGTATAAAATTTTTCCAAAGTTAGAGAAAATTCATCTATTGTTTTGGCTTCTTATAATAAAAAATAAGCATAGTCAAAAACGATATGTACAAAAAAAATCTCGACTGAACTCGGCCCAACAATTATCAATAAAAGACAAATTAATGAAGCTGATAATTGGCCTCTAATATCTTAAAAAGATTTAAAAACTCTTGCCAGAGAAAATCCGGGAGCATCTACCTTCAGATCTAAAAAATACCCAAAGTGAGTCTGAAAAACCTCATAACCAACATTCTCTAATCTTTCCTGAACATTATCAAAAATCTTCTTTGAAAATTCGGGATCTGCCTTGCTTTCGGATAAATGCGCAAAAGAATGTAAAACGACTTTTTTTGTGTTATTTTTACCACAAACCCACTTAATATTCTTTAAAAGTTTTTTTGCTACTTGAGATTCTTTTTCAAGATCTTCTGCTTCCACCTGAATAAATGCTGTTTGAGCATTTTCAAAGGATGCAGGTTTTTCATTCACCTCGGCAATTTCCAAGGTTTTTAAAGTTGGCGAATAGGCAAAAACTTTACAATAAATCAATAAAATTTTCATGGAATCGAAAAAAAACTAATTCAAAATACTATTGATCACATTGATTGTCACCACTTTCTAATTGGTCTTTCAAATATTTTTCAACAAGAGCCTGCGGAGAATCTTCATCAATTCCCATAAAAACCTCAATATTGTGATGTGTGAAAATATCCTGTGCTTTTTGACCCATTCCTCCAGAAATGATGGTACTAACACCCTTATCGGCCAAAAATCTTGGATAAGTTCCGGGCTGATGTACTGGCGGTGTATAAAAGGTAACATTCATAACCTTTTGATCTTCTGTTTCAACAACAGCAAATTGCTCACTGTGTCCGAAATGGGCACATAATTTTTTATTGATAGTAGGAACCGCAAATAACTTTTTCATAATTTAATAATTGATTAAAATAGACCAACAAATATAACTATTCTACACTAAAATAAGCCAAAATTAAAGCTACTAATACACCATTTTATGTGCACATTGAACTATAAAATTTTAGTACTTTTCCGGGACAAAAGTTTGATCTGTAAATGGAGGTCGAATATAACCTTTATCCATTTTTCTTGGAGGAAGTTCAATTTTGTCATACCCCACTTCTTTATAATCGATTGCACTTAAAAGATGACTGATACAATTCAATCTTGCAATCTTTTTATTGTCAGCAGGAACAACAAACCAAGGTGCTTGTTTGGTATCTGTATATTTAAACATTTCATCTTTTGCCTTACTGTATTCCAACCACTTTTCACGAGATTCCAAATCCATCGGACTTAGTTTCCAACGTTTAGTTGGATCATCAATTCTTGACTGAAATCGTCGCTCCTGTTCCTCATCAGATACTGAAAACCAGTATTTTATTAAAACTATTCCTGAACGTATAAGCATCCTCTCAAATTCAGGACAAGTACGCATAAATTCGCGATATTGATGTTCAGTACAAAAATCCATCACATGCTCAACACCTGCTCGATTATACCAACTTCTGTCAAACAGAATCATTTCACCTGCTGCAGGTAAATGTGGCACATACCGTTGAAAATACCATTGTGTTTTTTCTCTGTCAGTTGGTGTACCCAATGCAACTACTTTACAAACTCTGGGATTCAAACTTTGTGAAATACGTTTAATTACTCCTCCTTTTCCGGCAGCATCACGCCCCTCAAACAACACAACAACTTTTAGGCCTTTATGTTTTATCCATTCCTGAAGTCTCACGAGTTCAATCTGCAAATTGGCTAGTTCTTTATTGTATAACTTATTATTTATTCTTCTTTTGTCCCTTTTTTCAGGCTCAATACTTTTTGATTTGGGATTTTGATTGTCCGTGTTCATTAATTTTGAATTTAAAAAATGAAAGTTAGGAAAAAATACATTCAAATAAAAATGTAATTTTTTATATTATTATTTCAATACTTTGAATCATTATTATTTGAAATAATTGTTCCATTAGCTGTTTCCCTAAAGATTCAAAAAGGAAAATCCAAGTACACAAAGAAAAATATGAATTAAAGTCCCCATCATTTCTCCATAACACAAAGAGAAGCTACATTATTTTCTATTAAGTACAGGCTTTTGATTGATGTATTAAAGGTAAGTCATTTGTAATTAAAAAATTAAACAAAAAAGAGGATTTTCCTTTCGAAAAATCCTCTTTCATCCTAAAAACATATTATAAAGACAAGTCCTTCTATTTTAGTTTTCAAATTGTTTTTTGATCTCCTCTTTCAATTCAGCAAATCTTTCTTTGTCACAATGTTTTGAATAAACTCCAATAAAATCATATACATCTTCATCAATAAATATTTCAGCTAAAAAGCTGTCAAATAAATGAAAATCACAATTGAACTTTATATTTTCCATTCCTTTTACAAAATCTTCCAGTTCAATGAACCGGTCGATCTGAAAGAAAAAACGATTTGAATTATCATGATCCTGATAGATATTTTCTTCTATTCTTTTAAAATTGATATATTTTTTAAAATGTATAAAACTATCATAAGCCCTCACCTTTTGATCTTTTTGGAATTTTATTCCAATTTCCTGAAATTCTTTAATCAATATTGGAAGTTGCTCAATATTTGTAGTATTAATTCTGATACATGGGACATTTTTATTTTGAAATGTCATATATCCAGGATGGATATTCATGTTGAAATTATGAGTTCTTTTTATCCGATTCCTGTTTCTTAATATTACATCCTGGAAACAATTGATCTGATTTTTAACCAACAAATAAAGATGTCTATCACCAACATGCTTTTTATTAGGCGGAAAATCCTTTTTTGAATAATAATCCGGATTTGGATCAGATTCAAGAATCAATAAATTCATCTCATC
>JAUVCP010000262.1 GCA_030590765.1 Flavobacteriaceae bacterium
TTCTTTAAGAATATGGAAGAAGATTCAGTTCCATCATAAAAAGAATAAATTCCGGATTCCACTTTAAGGGTATCTTTGAAAATTCCATCCTCATTAACATGGATGGTCTTAGAATAGGTACGACCTCTAACTACGATAATAGAATCACTGTTTTGATTAGTAATCTTTCCTGAAAAAGCAACATGATCTTTAGGTGCAGTTTCTTTTTTTTCACATGATATTATTGCCATAACAGCAATAAGAAATAAAATTTTTTTCATTTTGATTATTTTTAGTTTATAAAAGATTGCCAAATATAAAATTAATTAACTTCTTTTTGAAATTATTAAACCTTGTATTATCCGTTTAACTTAATATTTAAAAATAGTTATCTCTTAAAAACTTATGCATTTTTATTTTTTAGTTTCTTTGATATAATATGTAGACTCATCTGGCTTAAAGGCACGCTTGAACCAAAGTGGTCTTAATTCACCATTAGGTCCCGGTGCGGGACGAGTCATTGACAGCCATTCTTTATAAATTTCATGTGATCTATCAGTGTCAACCATGATGTCTCCATAATTTTCACCTTCTTTAGGTTTTTCAATTCTTACTCTTTGATGCCATGTATGCATTCCACTAATAGGATCAGGATGAACAGCATGTGTAATATTTTGATGAACACCACCATCTTTCCAGAAAATTCTTTTTGAATCCTTATCATTAGATGCAAAAGGCTTGATACCTGCTTTGGTACTCATTTTCCATTTCCCTTTTTCAGAATTATCTATATTCACGGTATTGGTTGCCCAGCGATTTCCAGTTTTATCCTGCTCTCTTCTCCATCTTCCAATATGATGGGAACAAGCAACAACTCCGGGTTTCATGGATTGAGTTACCCAAACTTTATCAATAAAATAGCCAATATCGGTATTCATTTTCACCAGATCTCCTGTTTTAAATCCCCATTTTGCAGCATCATCCGGATGCATCCAAATTGGATTTCTGTTGGAGATCTCTACCAACCATTTTGCATTTCCTGAACGGGAATGGATCAATGTTGGTAACCTGAAAGTTGGAACTAATACATATTCTCCTTTACTTTTGTCTAATACATCATTGTGAATATGACTTTTGATATAGGTTGGTGTGGCATATTCCGGCCATTTCCAGTCAACCATTGTTTGTGAATAGAATTCATTTTTACGTGATGGTGTAGGAAAACCAACTACTGCTTTACCGTTGACCATTACGCCAATATCTTTTCCGTTTTTTCGAATTACACCATTCACTTTGTCAACCACCGTTCCTACAAGATCTTCTTTTGATATTGGGTTTTCATTCTTATTATATGATTCTCCTTTTTCAATTTCAAAAGCACCATATTTTGACATATATTGGAGTTCGGTCAAGCCTTCTTTTTTTGCTGCTTTCGGTAATCCATTTACTCTTTCAAAAATATACTGGTAATATTCTTCAATGGTTATTTTCTTGCCTGGTCTGTTTGGTGATTCAAAATGTTTGCGAATTCCCATGCTCCCATCCGGATCAATTCTCCAGGATAATTCAATCCAAAATTCATCTTCTTCCCAAACTTCACCCGGGTTAGCTTCATAGGTATATTCAACCGGATTACCATTTCTTCTGGCTGCTTCTCGTAAAACAGGTTGTCGGAAAGCAATCCAAGTTCCACCATGAGTTGCATAAGAATTGATATCATGTCTCTCACTTGCTAATCCCATTGGTAGAACAAAATCTGCAAAAAAGGCTGTTTCATTCCATGTTGGTGTCAATGCTGCATGCAAGCCAAATTTACTTTCATCTAAAAACATTTCCATCCAGGTAAATCCATCAGGATAGGTCCATACCGGATTAAAAACCCTTGAAAAATACATATCCATTTTACCCCTTCCTTCTTTTAAGAAATGTGGTAATAATTGACTCATTTCAAAAAATGCTAATGGATACTCTTTTGGGAAATGCAACTGATTCCATTGTTTTTGAGGTTTTGGCGGATTTGGAACCGTTGGTTTGAATTTATTCCATGAATTTGGAGATGTTCCTCCTTTGGCACCAACTGCACCTGTTAAAACCGACAAGAAATGTAAACATCTGGCAACTGCCCATCCACCAAGGTTGGATGCACCGGCACTTCTCCAGTTATGGGAAGCAAATCGTTCACCTGCTTCACCAATTTTAACTGCAATTTCTTTGATCATTTCAGCTTTCACACCCGATTCTTTTTCTGCAAATTCTGGAGTAAATGCTGCGTACTCCTCAATCATTGCAGCAATATAGTTTTCAAATGTGACTTCTTTATCTGCATGACGGGCTTTTAAATATTCTTCCCAGTTTGTCCAGTTTTCTAAGTATTTTCTATTGTATAAACCCTCTTGTAAGATAATTAATGCCATTGCTAACAAAACAGCAGCTTCTGTACCAGGATAAGAAGGCATCCAATAATCACTCATTGAAGCTGTATTAGATAGTCGAGGATCCATTGTTGCCAATTTAGCACCTTTCATTTTCCCTTCAATAATTCTTTGTGCGTGTGGATTAAAATAATGACCAGATTCTAAATGTGCTGATATTAAAAGTATAAATTTTGCCTCAGCATGATCTGGTGATGGTCGGTCATAACCATACCATAAATTATATCCAAAACGTGCACCTGAAGAACAAATATTTGTATGTGAGTTGTGACCATCAATACCCCACGAAGGTAATACCCAATTCATAAAACCTTCTGCACCAGGTCTTCCAACATGATAGGCTATTTCATTATGGCGATCTTCTTTTATCGCTTTACGGATTCTTGCAGAAATCGTATCTAAAGCCTCATCCCAAGAAATTCTTTCCCAATTTCCTTCACCTCGTTTTCCTTTTCGCTTGAGGGGATAAAGAATTCTGTCAGGATCAGTAACCTGATTGATCGTTGCCGGACCTTTGGCACAGTTTCTACCTCTACTTCCCGGATGATATGGATTACCCTCAAACTTTTTAACTTCTTGTGTTTCTTTGTCAATAAAGGCAGTTAAACCACAGGCTGATTCACAATTAAAACAAGTTGTTGGAACAATTTGATAGGTTTTCTTTTCTTTTTTTGGCCATACCTTTGGATCATATTCCTGCCAGTTATCCCACTTTTCAGGTGGAGGAAAATTCTCATACATTTGAGCAACTTCTTCATCAGTAAAGTGACGCATATCATTATCAAAATCTTGATATCCTTCTTTGTGCAGATTAGGAATAATTCCCATTTTTTCTGCTATATTTTCTATAAATGATGGTTTTTTGTATCCCATGACTTTCTATATTTTAAATTAAGCTAATGGAATTCTTTGTGGTGCTTCAACCCAAATTTTCTCGGTAACCACAATTCCTATTAATACAAATATTCCTGATATTACAGTTAATATTTCACCTTTTCCAAATAACAATAAGGCTAGTGGAATAATGTTTCCTATTAAAACTGTTACCATCCAAAATAGATTTTTATATCTTCCTTTAGTAATCATTTTAACAACAGTTTTTGCTGAAGTTGTAGGATGTGTAATAGTTAATTCGGTAATTAAAGTGAAAATATTTATTACCAAAGCAATAACCATTGTGTTTTTCATAATAGACATCCAATCTTCTTGTCCAAAAATTAATGCAGCCAATACAAAAATTGAAACTCCTGCCATTACACTGTGCACTAACATATGTAATGGTAATGTTGGACTTTGCCAAAAATCTCTTCCTTTTGCTTGAGCAAATAAAAAGGCTGTATAAATTGCTAAGATTATTGCAAAAAAGGCTGTTATCCATAAGAGAGGTAGTTCTGGTATACTCCAACCAAATAAAATTGCTGCTCCCCATATGGTAACTAAAAGACCGAAAAGTGAAATGGTATAACCTCCTTTTACCAACCATGAATTCCATTGTGGACGTAGTAATACATTTAAAAATCTGTCTGGTCTATCTAGATCCATTACTAAGAAAAGACCAGTTAACCCTAAGAAAACCAATGAAATACCTGCTGACCATAATTTGGTTGTATCAGAAACTTCATAGCCTAAAATTATAGCTAAAAACGGAATTAAAAACGCCCCAGCAGCAATTGCTTTTGTAAATACATAAGCGGAAACTTCCCATCCCCATAAAATACCTTTATCAGGAGTGTCATAAACTCTACGAGCTTTTCCGTTAAGAACATCTATGTAATTAGGGTTTTCGGTCTCTTTTTTCTGATAAGCAGCTTGTATTTCATTATTAATACTCATCTGCAATAGATTTGCATCATCATTGTTGTACATCATTTTTTCAGCAGTTTTTGCATAATGACCAACTCCACGAGCTTGAGAATTCCA
>JAUVCP010000376.1 GCA_030590765.1 Flavobacteriaceae bacterium
AGTTTCGTATCATCCAACGGAGGATAAAGTTATTTTTATACACGGACCAAATCTGGATGAAGTTAAAAAACGTGGTTATTATGATATCCGAAATCGAACTGGAGTGGAAGTAAGTGCCGATGGAAAAGGGGAGATTACAAAAGTGGATATGCGTGATACAACAACAGAACATCTAACTATTCCCGGTGCTCAAAGGGGTGGTACGCACAGGCATGAATATTCACGCAATGGTAAACGAATTGGATTTACTTATGATGATTTTTTACAACAGAATTATGACAGATCCATTGGTTATATGGAAGAAAATTCTAATGCTCCTAAAGGATATACGCATTATTTTGCAGTACTCGTAAAACCTGTCAAAAAAGGGAAATCAAAGCCCGGTGAAATTGAAAAAGCTTATAGTGATTCCTGGGTGGATCATGAGGGAACAAAACGTGCTTTTATTGGTAAAGTTAGATCAGAAAATGGGGTTGATTTTGAAACATCTCTTTTTATTGCTGAAATTCCGAATGATGTGGATATAACAACCGCTTATTCAGGAGATAAAGATACTTATCCGGTTCCTCCTAAAGGAATCAAGATTAGAAGGTTGACACATAGTAAATCAGATGATGGAATTGTTAGGGGTTCCTTTAATGGAGAGAAAGTAGCCTATCTTTCGAAGGATAAAAATGGAATCAAACAGGTTTTTGTAATTCCTACAGAAGGTTCAGATCGAGATCAAGATCAGAAAATGCAACCAAAACAAATAACGAATTATAAATCAGATGCATCCAATATTAGGTGGCATAGTTCTGATAATTGGATATTTTCTATTAGCAAAGGTCTTGTTTATGTTTCTTGTATAGAAAATAATGATAAATTTGATGCAACTGTTTTATTGACAGAGGGAGATTTAGAAAGAGGTAATCTGGTTGTTTCTCCAGATGGAAATATGCTGGCTTACAATGTTGATCTTTCGAAAGGGAAAGATTCCAAAGGAAAGACAGAAGATCCAATAAAAAAATACAAGCAGGTCTTTGTTTTAAAGCTTGAATGGGATCAAATAAAATCTAAATTAAACAAGTGATTTACTAAATATCAATTATAATCATCATAAAAACAAATAATTAATTATGGAAAATTCTAAAAGTAAAAGGGGTAAATATAGAATGGCTTTTGGTCTAATGACCTCTCTATTTTTTATCTGGGGAGCAATTGTATCTCTTAATGATATTTTGATCCCACATTTTAAGGGATTATTTGATATGAATTATACAGAAACCATGTTAATTCAGTTTTGTTTTTTTGGCGCTTATTTTTTAATGGCAATTCCGGCAAGTATATTAATTCAAAAGGTTGGATATAAAAAAGGTATTTCTTTTGGTTTGGTGACCATTGGTATAGGTGCTTTAATTTTTTTGCCGGCATCATGGTTAATTTCGTATCCATTATTTTTATTTGGTCTTTTTACAATGGCAACAGGAAGTGTTATTTTACAGGTAGTTGCAAATCCATTTATCATAGTTTTGGGCCCATCTGAAACAGCATCTAGCAGGTTAAATTTGGCACAAGGAATCAATTCACTAGCAACAACATTAGCACCATTGATTGGAGGAATGCTTATTTTGGGGCATTACAATACACCAAAAGAAGCCGCTAAAGCAGTTGAGATACCGTATTTAGGTTTGGCAATATTTACTTTTGCTGTAGCTATTATTTTTTCGTTTTTAAAATTGCCAAAAATTATTGATACAGATGGAGAAAAAATAAAGGGAAACGTTTTAAAATTTAGACAATTACGTTTAGGGGTTATTGCATTGATGCTTTATGTAGGTGCAGAAGTTGCCATAGGGAGTTTTATTATTAACTTTTTAGGGGAACCTAATATTGCAGGAATGGAAGAGAAAAGTGCTGCAACTTACATCCCTTTATATTGGGGAGGTTTAATGGTAGGAAGATTTCTTGGGTCGGCAATACTTCAAAAGATCAGTGCACAAAAAGTTCTTTTTGTTTCGGCACTGGCATCTGTATTTTTACTGGCAATAACTATTTTAACAAACGGACAAGTTGCTATGTGGTCTATGTTGGCAGTTGGACTATTTAATTCAATCATGTGGTCAAATATTTTTGCACTTTCTATTGATGGTTTAGGAAAATATACCAATAAGGCTTCTGGTATTTTAGTAATGGCTCCTGTTGGAGGAGCAATTTTTCCACTATTACAAGGAGTTTTAGCAGATATGCCAGCAATAGGTTTACATATGTCATATATCCTTCCGTTAGCTTGTTATGCATTTATTATTTATTATGCAGTTAGTGGTTATAAACCTGGTAAAGGAGAGTTAGAAAAAGTAGAAGTATAATATTGATACTGGAAAAATAAAAGTTAAAACTTGACAAGATAAAAGAAATTTAAATCATCAATTGGAAATTTGAAACAAAAGATGTAAGAATAAATTTGAAACGATTTTATCAACCAATTGATGGTTGACTTGGATTCTAGTATCGACCACTAGTTTACCTATGAGAGCAGAATCAAAAAACCCTACCAAAAGACAAAGAACAAGGCAGGGTTTATCAAAATCAAATAATTAATTTTTTATTCATGCTCAAGGTATTTCTCCATGATCGTAATTGCAGATTTTGAAATAACAGATCCTGGTCCAAATACGGCGGCAACTTTTCTTTCAAAAAGATAATCATAATCCTGGGCAGGAATTACACCTCCGGCAAAGACCATAATATCCGGTCTGCCAAGTTTTTCCAATTCATCAATTAATTGAGGAATTAGAGTTTTATGTCCTGCTGCCAGACTGGAAGCTCCTACAAAATGGACATCATTCTCTATAGCTTGTTTGG
>JAUVCP010000150.1 GCA_030590765.1 Flavobacteriaceae bacterium
AAGTAAACATCACCGAGTGTTTATCATTTATTTCATAACCCATTCCAATAAAATAATTCCATCCATCTCCTTTTGTTCCATCAATATAACCATCTCCTGAAAAGTGACTTAACAATACAGAAGTAGAAAATCCACTTTCCATTAATCCTGTTGAGTAACTTGCTGCTTCTTTATTATAACCGTCATTACCAAAAGTAAAGGATGCTGTTCCACCTTGTCTGGCTGTTGAAGTTTTGGTTAAAACATTAATGGTTCCACCTACTGAGGAAATTGCCAGTTTAGAAGAACCTAAACCACGTTGCACCTGCATAGCAGAAGTAACATCAGATAAACCAGCCCAGTTTGACCAATATACCCAACCATTTTCCATATCATTTACCGGCATACCATTGATCAATACTGCAGTATTTCTTTGGTCAAAACCACGAATATTGATACGAGAATCTCCAAATCCACCACCTTGTTTGGTAGCATATACCGATGGAGTTGTGTTTAAGATCTCTACCAATTCCTGAGTTCCCAAATTCTCTTGAATATCAATTGCTTTGATCGTAGATACAGCCACAGGAGTTTCTCTTTCTTTTGCAAAATCTACTACTCCAGTAACTACTACTTCATCTAAAACATTATCATCAACAACCAAAATAAGGTTATCAATCACAAAAACATCACTAACATTGATGTCAAAAGGAATTTCTTTTTTACCATAACCAACAAAAGAAATTACAATAGATCCTTTTGTGCTTTTAAGATTTAAAGAAAATTTACCATCAAAATCGGTTGTTACACCATTTGTAGTTCCTTTTTCAACTACAGTTGCTCCCGGTAGAGGTCCGGTTTCGTCCTGCACTACACCTTCAATGGTTTGTGCAAATATGCTTGTACCTGTTAACAATAACAAAGCAAACATCAAATTTTTTAAGTTTTTCATATTATGATTTGAGTTAAAATTTACGCAAAACTAAAAAAAATAATGAGATTCTATATGAATATTAGTTTAAATTATTGGGTTTTTTTTAACAAAACTTAACAAACAATTAACTTAGTCAGCTATTAACAAAAAAATGAATTACACATTCTCTTTAAGATTCGTTAAAAAATTGAAAAATTACAGTTTATTATGCATGATTAATACTTTCTTAAAAAAATACAGCTAAAAAATCATGAAAAATGAAATTTGTTTTATACCAAAAATTTGTTAGCAAGTTCTTTGCCTAATTCAACTCCAAATTGATCAAAACTGTAAATATTCCAGATAACACCCTGTACAAATGTTTTGTGCTCATACATTGCAATCAATGCTCCCAGGTTTTTAGGAGAAAGTTTTTTGATCAAAATAGCATTGGAAGGTCTATTTCCTTCAAAAACCTTAAATGGTAATAACTGATTGATCTTATCTGTATCTCCCTTGAATTTCATATCTAAATGAACTTCTTCCACGGTTTTACCAGCATAAAGTGCTTCCGCCTGAGCGTAAAAATTAGCCATTAGTTTTTGATGATGATCGGTATTACCATACAAAGACTCTTCAAAACCAATAAAATCAACCGGAATGATCTTAGTTCCCTGATGCACCAACTGCATAAATGCATGCTGCACATTGGTTCCTGAATTACCCCAAATGATATTACCTGTTTGGTAAGTTACTTTTTCACCATTTCTATCAACAGATTTTCCATTGCTTTCCATAGACAACTGCTGTAAAAACGGAGCTAGTTTTTCAAGATACTGGGTGTATGGAATTACAACTTCCGATTCTGTTCCAAAAAAATTATTATACCAAATACTGATCAAAGCAAGAATTACAGGAATATTCTTTTCAAAAGGAGTATTTCTAAAATGCTTATCCATTTGATTGGCTCCTTTTAAAAAAGTATCAAAATTTTTGTATCCAATTGCCAGACTAATGGTTAATCCAACAGCGCTCCAAAGTGAATATCTGCCACCAACCCAATCCCACATGGTAAAGATATTATCTTCGGCAATACCAAATTTCTTTACTTTTTCAAGATTTGTAGATACTGCAACAAAATTGTATTGAATATCATTTTCTGTAGCTGTTTCCAGGAACCATTTTTTGATGGTTTCGGCATTTGTCAAAGTTTCCTGTGTTGTAAAGGTTTTGGAAACAATAACAAATAAAGTAGTTTCTCTATCTAAATTTTTTAAGATCTCTGTAACATGATCACCATCAATATTAGAAACAAAATGTGTGTTCAAATAATTTTTATAAAACTGTAAAGATTCAACTACCATTCTTGGGCCGAGATCAGATCCACCAATACCGATATTTACAACATCTGTAATTTTTTTACCGGTATATCCTTTAAATTCACCATTAACAACCTGATTGGTAAATAATTCTATTTTATGTAAAGTCTCTTTTACTTCCGGAATTACATCTTTACCATCAACGAATATGGGTTTATCATCCTGATTTCTTAAGGCTGTATGTAAAACTGCTCTGTTTTCAGTTTCATTGATCTTGTCACCGGCAAAGTACTTTTCAATAGCATCTTTTAATTCTGTTTCATTTGCAAGATCTAACAAGTGTTTTAGTGTTTTTTCTGTAATTCTATTCTTAGAAAAATCAATATTAAACTCATCAAAGTTTAATGAAAACATTTCCTTTCTGTTCTCATTCCCTTTAAAAAGAGTCTTCATTTCAACATCTTTTATCTGTTTAAAATGATTATCTAACTCTTTCCATGAATTGGTTTTGATTGGATTTATTTTTTTTAATGGCATAATAAGGTTTTTGATTTTTACACTAAATAAAACAAGATTACAAATTTAAAGATTAATTATTCAAATGACACCAAGTTGGTAAGTCTATTCATAAATAAATTGCTGTGGATTGCCACATCATTGCATTTCGTTCGCAATGACGATGGAAAGATTATGATGTCTTTATGAGATTGCCATACTGCATTTCATTTCGATTGCAATGAGGCAATTATTCTGCAACTATTTCTTCTAACTCCATTGTAGGAATTTGATCCAGACTGTCTTTTAAAGGTTTTATATAAACAAAAAACTCCTCTTTTAAAGATTCTTTGATTGGCTCAGCCGAAGGTAATTTTTCTCTTAGTGGATCTACTTGTCTACCATTTTTCCAAAAGCGATAACAAACATGTGGTCCAGCTGTATTTCCTGTCATACCAATCGTTCCAATGACCTGCCCTTGCTTAACATAATCTCCTTTTTTTACCTTTCGTTTTTGCATATGAAGATACTGAGTACTATAGGTTGCATTATGTTTTATTTTTACATAATTACCATTTCCTCCGGCATATTTTGAGGCAATAACTGTACCACTTGCTGTTGCCATTATTGGAGTGCCAATTGGAGCTGCAAAATCAGTTCCTTTATGTGCTCGAACCTTGTACTTATAATACTTAATTCTACGGTTTAAGTTATAGCGTGACGAAATACGTCCGAATTTTAAAGGAGCTTTTAAGAATTTCCTACGTAAGGTTTTTGCCTTTTCATCATAATAGTCATTGATGTTTTTTGTGGAATCTGTCACAAAATTAAAGGCATATAGCGGAGTGCCTTTATGTTCAAAATAGGCTGCAGTAATATTTCCAATTCCAACAGAAATGGTATCATTAATAAATCTTTCTTCATAAATCAATTTAAAAGAATCTCCTTTTTGCAGGTGAAAGAAGTCAATAGTCCAGGCATAAATATCTGCCATTTCTAAGGCAAGTAAATAATTTAATTCTTGTTTAGATATGGCTTCTGATAAAGAAGATTCAATAATACCTGATGCCGTTTTTATTATTGTTTTAACCTTTTTGTGAACAAATTTTGTATGTATTGTATCTCTAAAATCAACAATTAAAAAATCAATTTTATTACGTTCATAAATAAAAACCTGCGCTTGTTCGGTAGTATCTTTTTTTGCTAATATGGTATATGGTTTTCCGGCTCTTAGTTTTCTAATATCAAAAGTATCTTTTGCAGCCGCCGCAATATTAAAAATAGAAGTATGACCAATATGATGGCGATCTAATATTTCTCCAAAAGTCTCTCCATTTTTAATGGTGTCCTTAATAACCAAATAATCATTGAGAACATAGCCAAATTCTTCAATGGTCTTGGGCGGTTCAATTTCTTCTATCACTTCTTTTGCAACAATTTCTTCGGGCTTGTCTTTTTTACAAGAAAAGCTTAAAATAACCAATAGAGACAGTAGTATAATTTTTTTAATCAATTTTTAAATCTTTAATGCAACAGAGGGAATTGCTAATTCGGGTGCAAAACTAGTTATTTTATTAAAAAAGAGGGTAATTATTTTAGTTAAAAATTAAAGGCATCGAATTTGCCAAACCTTTATACTCAACCAATTCAGCTTTTATAGAGCCAACCAATATAGAAGCTTTAATTTTTATGGGAATTTTGTTCATATCATCACTGATCCAAAAAGTAACACTTTCGTTATTATTAAAAATTCTTCCCTCCTGGACAGTTGGCTGAAGTACAAGGGTTTTTATTTTTTTATGGCTGAATTTAATAATTTCTCTAGCCTTAAAAATAAGATGTAATTTATATATTTCATTATCTAAAAACATATCAATACTGATTATATCACCTTCCTTTAAAGTATTAAAATCAATAGTTCTTAAATTATAAAGAGAGGAAAGCATATCCTGTACTTTAGCATGAATAGAAAATGTATTTTCAGTGCTTTTTTTATGGTCAAGAACCGTTGCTATATTGGATCTAAAGTCAAAAAGTATCTCCTTATCTTTTGTATACCCTCCCTCATCTATCTTTCGAATAAAACGAAAGGGCTGTATATTATTTTTAGTGAAATAGGTTTCATAATTATCTTTAACTGAAAAGAAGAAATCAGTCATACCGGTTGTCCATCCCTTTCCGGTTACATGAAACATTTCAGTTTCATTCTCAAAATAATCTTCTATTTCTAAAGTTGCAAAACCTGCGTTGATAGGGCCATAGGATAGTTTGTATTTTAAAAATTCTCCTTCTTTAAAAGCTGGTGTATTTATTTGAGAATAACCACTGGATGAGATAAAGAATAGTAGAAAAAATAATTTCCTCATTTTGTAAATGTAATGGATTAAAATCATCATTCAAAAACCTCGCTAAAAATAAGAATTTATTCTAAATAAAAATTATACTTATCAAAGTGTAATTCTTCTGTAATTCTAACTATTTGTAATTTATTAGGACTAAGTAATTTTACTATTTGCTTTTCAACATGGTTAACACCCTTTTAAATTTTTCGACGGCAATTAATGCATAAGGAACATTCGCCGGCATTATTATATTTTTGCCTACTTCAAGAGTATTGCAAATTCCATCTGTTTTTATATCAGCTTTACGGTCAACTATAAAACTAAGGGCATCAAAAGGTACTGTATGTTCGCTCAATCCTTCATCTTTATCAAAAGCAAACAATGAGATGTTTCCTGTTTCTTTTTTTAAGATATTACACACCCATTAAAACAAAAGTTTTAATGGGAATTATTAATATAATATAATATTGAGAATCCGCTAAAAATCTATTTACATTATTATATCTGCAACTACCACAATTTGTTTAATTGACTATCATTTTTCCTTTCCATTTGCTGAAATAACACATCTAAAACCAACGGGGTATCCACTTTGTTTCATGTCAGGGGCAAGGTAATAGCGATGTGCACAGCGCTGCATACTGGGATCCGCAAAACGAGAAGCCCCTCTAATGACTTTGTATTTTTCGCCATATGCAGGACTATCAATAGTATTTCCATCATATGGTTTATACCAATCTGCTGTCCATTCCCAGACACCTCCCGCCATCCAGTAAGCTCCATAAGGACTTTTTCCAGCTCGCCACGCTGCCGTTTTTGCAATTCCATCAGGTTCTGCAAAACTCATATCATGGATCTCGCCCCAGGGATATTTTCGCGCATCGGTACCACGTGCTGCTTTTTCCCATTCCGCTTCTGTGGGAAGTCGTTTTCCTGCCCATTCGCAATAGGCCACCGCCTCTTCCCAACTAATATTTACTACCGGTTTATCATCATGC
>JAUVCP010000229.1 GCA_030590765.1 Flavobacteriaceae bacterium
TTTTCACAAATTTAATCAAATAAATTACTCAATTTGAATTTACTCGATTTCTTTTAAAAATAAAAGAGAGGCATAAAGCCTCTCTAAAATTTATTTTCTTAAACCTAATTCTTTAACTATTGCACGATATCTTGTAATATCGGTTTTAATTAAATAGTTTAATAAATTTCGTCGTTTACCTACTAATTTTACCAACGATCGTTGTGTATTAAAATCTTTACGATTGTTTTTTAAATGTTCAGTTAAATGGTCAATTCTGTAGGTGAACAAAGCAATTTGCCCTTCAGAAGAACCAGTGTTTTTTTTAGATTTTCCATGTTTTTTGAAAATCTCACTCTTTTTTTCAGCTGTTAAATACATGCTAACATTAAATTTTAATTAATAATTTTTATGTACTATTATTTTAATAGGCGGCAAAGATAGTACTATTATTTTGATTAACAATGAATTAAATTTGCTACATTTACATACTGTTTGTCTTTTAAACCTTTTTGATTTTTTTAAGTCAAAATTATATTCAACCTGCAAATTTGCTGTGAAATGAATATTAAAAAAATTTAATTTTTATTAAAACCAAAATTTAATTATGAAAACAATTATTAAAAGTATTATGATTTTAATAGTAACCAGTTTATTTTTAACTAGTTGCAATCAAGATGATTTAAAGCTTGATAATGAAGCGAATGCGCTTGATATTGAAAGTGCAGAAAAACAAGTCGAAATTGATAATATTAGCGAAGGGCTAAATGATATTGGTGAAGATGTATTTTTAGCTTATGGAAATTCTGTAGCTGCAAAAAGTTCTGACACCAAAAAAGATTTTGAAGGGATACCAATACCTGAATGCTTAACCATAACGAAAATAATATCCAGTAATAGTATTCATGTGACTTTCGATTACGGTGAGGGATGCGTTAACAGAAATGATAATTTTTTAAAAGGTAAAATTATGATGACTGTTGGATTTGATTTTGCTGATAAAGCAGTTACTATTGATTACACTTTTGACAATTTCTATTTTAACACTAAAAAAGTTGAAGGAGAAATTCATAAAACCAGAATAAGAAAAAATGAAAACGGATTTCCACTGGCAATCATTATAAAAGATATAAAAATAATTTGGGAAGACGGTGTTTTTGTAACCGTGAAAGGAGAAAGAAAAAGAGAATGGATTGAAGGATTTGATAATAAAATCTGGGGAGACAATGTGTTTTCAATAACAGGTACATGGACAATTACACAAAAAGATGGAACTGTAAATACAGCAACTGTTATTGAACCTTTAATTAGAAAATCTGCTTGTAGGTTTATTGTAATTGGAGTGGTTGAAATTCAAAAAAACGAAAGGGTTTGTTCCTTAAATTATGGATCAGGTGAATGTGATAATAAGGCTATTTTAACATGTGGAGATAAACAACATGAAATTCAATTAGGAAAAAAAAGGAAATAGATTTAATAAAATGTTTTGAGTTTTGAAAACACCTTTGATAATTTGTCAAAGGTGTTTTTTTGTTTTATAGTTAACAATTTAAAAGACAACAAAATTTGTACATAAATTTTACTACTTTTATTGCGTTTTTAAATCAGTTCGTTTTGTCGCATTTTAAATTTATTCTTGGCACTTTATATTTTAGAATTAGTCTAGTATTTTTATTTATTATAATAAATAGCAGTAGTTCTTATTCACAAGGAGAATGGGCGGAATATCTTATCTATAGAGACAAAAAGTTAATGTCAATTCAAGTTGATATGGAATTTGATGATATAAAACCAAACTACAAAAACTTGTTGATCATAGGCGCAAAGTTTAAAGGTTGCTTAAAAAATGGATTTCCAACAGAGGAAGGTTTAAATGAGCTATATACTTTTTCTGATTCAACAGAGATGATTTTAAGTAAAATAACAAAAAATAAATTAGTAGGAGTTATTACCTATCGTTGTTATGGACTTGATGTGTACTATATAAAGGACACGATAAATGTTAGGAAAAATCTTGAAAATTTGTATTTGAGAGAATTTGATACTTCCAAGGTATATTTATATATAAAAAAAGATAAAAGCAAAGAGTATTATTATGAGAATTTATTTCCACAAAACTTATCATCTGATTACTTTTTAGCACAAGAGTACCTCATTGAAATGGCTAATGAAGGGGATAAATTGGATGATAAAAGAAAGGTGACACATTGGGCGTATTTTAGAAACTTGAAAAAAAGAGATAAATTTGAAAAGAACATCAAAGCTTTTGATTTTCAAATTGATTCAGTTTATGCAGTTAAAGAAGATAAATACCCTTATCATTTACAATTTTCAAAAGAGAGTCTGGTCGACCCACAATCAATTTTTGAACTTACAAACCTTATCAAGGTTTTGACTAACTCTTCAAATTCAATTTATGGAGGTTGGGGGTTTGATCCTAAAACAGATAATTAGATTGATGGAAATAGCTATATTGCAATCTAAATATCAATGAATTAATAATTGTTTACAATTGAATATAAAGTTATGAAAAAACTTATTCTGATTCCCATTTTATTATTGTCACTATATTCTTTTGCTCAAAAAACAGAAGAAAAAAAGAAATCACATGAAGTGAAAATCAACGCCTTTAACACTTTGATATTCAAATCTTTGGAGGGGTCTTATGAATATTTAATTAACAAAGAGTCATCAGCAGGAATTTCTATCATGGTGAATCTTAATGACGAATTTAATGAAGGTCCTGAGTATAATGAAGACTTTACTATTACTCCATTTTACAGACGTTTTTTTTCAAGAAAATATGCCTGGGGATTTTTTATGGAAGCATTTGGTATGTACAATAAACAGCAAAATGGTTATTATGAATATGATTATGCAGAGCCTGTTGATGGACTATCATACAGTGACGAAGGCACAAATAATTTTGCTCTGGGAATATCCATTGGAGGAAAATTTGTAAGTCAAAATGGATTTGCTTTTGAGTTTTATGGAGGTGTTGGTCGTAATTTATTTACAAGTGACAGTCGTTATAATTATGAATTTGTCCCTCGATTAGGAGTCTCTTTTGGTTATCGTTTTTAATAGGGCTACCATTTCTAAAATAAAAAAATCAATTGCTAGATTCAATTAATAAAATTATACCATGTATCCATCTATCCAGTTTATTTCACTTATATTTCTTTTTATAGTTGCACCAATTTCAATAATTGCACAAGAAACAATAAAAAAAGCTGTTCCTATTTTTAAAGATGGAGAAGCTCAGGTAGTAGAAGTCTTTAATGATTCTGAAAAATGGATCAGAACCGACCTATGGGTAGAAACAGAATTTGATACGGATGGTGATGGAAAACTGGACAGAATGCATGTAGATGTTACACGCCCGTACCAAACAGATACAGAGGGCCTTAAACTTCCGATTGTATATATTTCCAGTCCGTATTTTGCAGGTGTTGCCCCTAATGTTAAAGGCTTATTTTGGGATGTTAAACACGAGATTGGAGAACCTGCTTTAAAAGAGCGAGTACACCCTGAAGTTACACGAAGAGGTAAAAGACCGATTATTTCTAATTCACATATTAAAACTTGGGTACCAAGAGGTTATATCGTAGTACATTCTTCTTCCCCTGGAACTGGACTTTCTCAGGGATCACCAACCGTTGGCGGAGATAATGAGTCATTAGCTCCAAAAGCTGTGATCGATTGGTTGTGTGGAAGAATTCCCGGATATACTTCTGTTGATGGCAATGAAAAGGTAAAAGCATTTTGGTCATCAGGAAAAGTTGGAATGACCGGAACATCCTATAACGGCACACTACCTTTGGCAGCTGCAACTACAGGAGTTGATGGGCTGGAAGCAATTATTCCCATAGCACCAAATACTTCGTATTATCATTATTACCGATCTAATGGTTTGGTTAGATCCCCGGGAGGTTATCTGGGTGAAGATGTGGATGTTTTATACGATTTTATACATAGTGGTGATGAATCCAAACGTGCATATAACAATAAAACCGTTCGTGATACTGAAATGAAAAATGGCATGGATAGAATTACTGGTGATTATAATGACTTTTGGGCAGGTCGTGATTATTTAAATGATATGAAACCGATGAAAGCTGCTTTGTTGATGTCACATGGTTTTAACGACTGGAATGTGATGCCAGAACATAGTTACAGAATCTATAGAGCTGCAAAAGAAAAAGGTTTACCGGTTCAGGTATTTTATCATCAAAACGGACATGGAGGACCTCCACCAATGAAAATGATGAACAGATGGTTTACACGTTATTTATTTGGAATTGAAAATGGTGTTGAAAATGATCCAAAAGCATGGATTGTTCGTGAAAATGCTAAAAGAGAAGATCCAACTTCCTATAAAGATTTTCCAAATCCAGATGCTTCTCCTGTTAAATTTCATTTAACTTCTGGTGCACCAGAAAGAGGTAAATTGAGTTTACAAAAACAAATAAAACAAGATAAAGAAACCTTGGTGGATAACTATTCCTTTTCAGGAGCTTCATTAGCAAAAGCTGAACATACCAATCACAGATTGATTTATGTTACGCCTATTTTGAAAGAGGAAGTTCATATTTCAGGAGTTCCAAGAGTTACCATTAAATTGAGTAGTAGTAAACCGGCAGCTAATCTTTCTGTTTGGTTAGTATCATTGCCATGGAAGGAAGGAAAAAAAATAAAAATCACCGAAAACATTATCAATCGAGGTTGGGCTGATCCGCAAAACCACAAATCCCTAAGAAAAAGTGAACCTTTGAAACCAGGTAAATTCTATGAGGTGTCATTTGATCTGATG
>JAUVCP010000111.1 GCA_030590765.1 Flavobacteriaceae bacterium
TTTAGATTATTTTTAGTTTATAAAAAGATATTTTACAAAGTTACAAGACAATCAGTTTAATATCTTCAATTTTTTTGATAGAAACACATTAAAAATTACCCTAAATTGTACAGATAATTCCTTGTTTTACATAATTGACAAGTGTATTACTTTTTAAATCGCTTCATTATTTCTTTCCAGTTGGTAAAGATTATTCCTTCCTCCTCAAAAAATTTGATCAAATTAGGGTCACTGAACATTTTGGCCTCCCAAACTCTTTGTTGCCATGAACCGGTAATACTTTTCAAATTATCTGTTTCTACAGAAGGATGAAAAATTATTTCAGTAATACCTGGTTTTAATGATTTTATTAGCTCTTTGAAATTCACTAATTTTTCTTCATAAGTATCTCCCTTAGGTACACTGGTAAAATTATCAAGTTTTGGTAAGCTGTAATTTTCTACTAATTTAAGAACATTATCATCGATTGGATATCCTATTTCTCTGAATTTATTTACTACAGCAGGATCTGAAAAGTCAATTACATTTGCGGGAATACCATATTCTTGAGCAACTTTGTAAAAGACCTTTACGTAATTTGGATGTCCGTAAAGAGTTCCCATATGTGTATCTATATGATCTGGTTTATAACCCCAGGCTATAGATTGTTCAATTTGTGCTCTAAGCTCTTTTTCTACATCTTCAGGACTGGCATTTTTAACAACATCGGGTACTTCATGCCACATTTTTCCCTGAGAGTCAAGCATACTTGGCACTTCTGATGCTTTAGCTACAGTACCCCAGCGATATTTTTTCCATTCGCTAGTATGAGTAATATGTAAACCAATGTCCATTGCAGGATTTTCTTTCGCCCATTCAACAAAATCTTTTGCATTCGGACAGGGAATCATTATTGCAGCAGACTGGATGTGATGGTTCAATAATTGTGGTTTTACAGCTATGTTTGCTTCTTCACACATTCCAATATCATCAGCATGTAGGATGATCACTTTTTTTCCGGCAGGATACCCTAATCTTTCAGCCCAGTTTTTGGGTTCAGGTTTATTCATTGCAACTTTTTCATTTTCCTTTTTGGTTTCACATCCGGTTAAGGATAAAATAAGAATGTTAAAAATAATAAAGCTAAAGACAAACGAGTGTTTATTCATTGTTTTCATGATTTTATTTCAATTAATGTTATATTAAGTTTTTATAATTTATCAAAGTTACGAACTAACAAAATAATTTGCTACTATCTTTTTGATAGAAATACGTTAAAATTTAATTCTATTTATAATATCTTCCATTAGGATAGGTATATTGTTCTTATTTGATTGATAAATTCCTAAAACAATTGCTAAGGATTTTAAGCTTTCTTCTCCCGAAACAGGAGGGAATTTTTGATTGAGAATTGCTTCTGAAATGGCTTCAAATTGTTTTTGGTGAGGCTTGATAGAAAATCCGCCTAACGGACTTGAAGAGCCTAAAGATTCCTTTGTTTTTCCTTTATTTTTTTTTGATGATAGTTTTTCATCTGTCAGGTTCATAGTAATATCATCTCCATCAATGATCACTGTTCCCTTTTCTCCATGGATCTCAATTCTTCGTGATTGGGCAGGTTGAATAGATGTGGATGCCTGTATATTACCAATGGCCCCATTTTTAAATTGAAGGGTAGCTATGGCATTATCTTCCCCTTCTAGTTGATGTGTAAATGTACCTATCCGACCGAATACAGACTCCACATCTCCCATTAACCATTGCAAAAGATCAATTGTATGAATTGCCTGATTTATCAATACACCTCCTCCATCAAGATCAAGAGAACCCCGCCAGTTGCCACTGTCATAATACTCCTGTGATCGGAACCATTTTATGTGGGCATCTCCCATAAATAATTTACCCAGTTTATTATTGTCAAGCATTTTTTTTAGGTCAAGCATACCGTCAGTAAATCTGTTTTGGTAAATAACCGCTAATGCAACATGATTTGTTTTACAGGTTTCAATTAGTTTTTTTGCCCGTTCTATTGTAATTTCAATTGGTTTTTCAACAATTACATGTTTTTTTGCTTTTGCGGATCTTAAACCATATTCCAAATGTGTACCATTGGGCGTACAGATACTAACTGCATCGAGATCTGTATCTGATATAAATGCTTCCCAATTGCTGTGAGCAGTAATCTGGTGTTTGAGTCCAAACCCCTTAACATTTTTACTATTTCTACTAAAAGCAGATACTAACTGTAAATTTGAAGATTTCTGAATAGACTGGGCATGAATATCGGCAATGGTTCCGATTCCAATAATTCCGATTTTAAGTTTTTTGCTCATTATTTATATTTGTTGATATCAAATGGCTAATCTTAGTCAACTAAACCAACGTTCTTTTTACCTTCAGGGTTGATTAGCTATATAGATAGGATTGGTATAGATCCATGGAATATATTCTTCTCCAAATTTTAAGCGTGCTTCTATTCGGTAATTTCCCTTTTTGTTTTTAGAATCAAATTCATAGGAATAAACATCATCGATCTTGTCGATCACTTCACCGTCTTTTACCAATTTAAATTGTACCGGAAAAGGAGATACCGCTTTTAATTTATGAACAGATCTTACCGAAATAGAATCCCCCATGATCGCATTTACCTCATTCTGGTCATCTACAGAGAAATATTGAAACCCTTTGGCATCGGCAAGATTCTCAAATGCAATAAATACATGTCCTGCTACAAGATTATCTTTGATGTTGACATTTGAAAAATTATCACAAAATACATGTGTATTTACAAAATTAAAGGAAAGAAAATAAGTATCTACCTCAAATTTATATGCCCACCCAACCTCATCGGGTTCTGAAAGTAATAATTTCTCTTTCCATCCAGGTTTTACCGTAGCCAACAGATCGGCATTCGGACCGATCCATTCTACCATGCCATCTTTATTATAACGAGCTCTGATATTCTGATTGTTATGGGCATCTGAAGCAGCCATTCCTACGATTCGTTGTGTTTTGTTGATAGAATCCCATCTCGCCATGATTACTGTTTGTTCATCATAAATTTCTCGCATTGCCCAATGGCCATATTCTTTTCCATTGATGGCGGCATTTAAAACAAGAGGTACCATGCCATCATTATTATCTAACAAATCCGTATGAATATTATAAATCTCCATGGCCTGATAATCTGAATTAGCCCATCTATGTGGTTTTTCTGTGTGTACATATAATACAAGTCCTCCTGAATCTACTACTTTTTTAATAAGCTGATCTTCAGGTAGGTTCCAGTCTAAAACAACCTTATTCATTGGGCTTATCATTAAACCAGTACTTGATTCTGTTCCTGGTTCAATAATTAAACCATCATAAACACCTTTATATCCTCTTGGAAATGTATCTAATTTTGAACGTGCATGATCAGATAAAAATAAGAAATCCAGTTTCGCTTTTTTTGCAGCAGGTAAGATCTCCTTAATAACACCACGACTGTCATGTGACCAATAGGAGTGGGCATGAAGAACACCTTTATAATCGGTCTGTTTTATATGATCAGTGGGCTTTTTGAATTTTGCATGTAATTCCTTACGTTCTTTCTCTAATTTGGGATAAATCGAAAGCCTATTCCATATCATTGGTGAAGCATAGATCAATGCAGAAACTATGATGACCAAAATTAGAATTAGAATGATCTTTAATGCAACTCTAAATATTTTTTTTAGCATTTTTTGACTATTTAAACTAGGATGATCATAGGATTATGTTTTGTAATAAACATATAACTTATAAATCCCAATTTCTTTTGTTTTATAAGTATTTATCAAACCAATTTACACCATCCTGATAAACTTTTTCCAAAGGAATTGTATGATGCTTTGCCGGGTACCAAATAATATTTTTAGGTTTTTTAGCCTTTTTATATAGCAATTTGCTCATCATGGGAGGAATGATAACATCATTCTCAGCATTGATCATTAATAATGGTCTTGGTGCAATTTGTTCAACGAAATTTAAGGGTTCAATAATGCTGGTATAATCTTTGGCATCAGAACTCAATGCTTTTGATTCATACATCAAATTGAATTGTCCACCAGCTAAAACAATAACAGGAACTTTTACTCTTTTTTCCACCCCACAAAATATGGTGCCTGTAATACCTCCTAAACTAATACCGTAATAACCAATTCTTTTGGCATCCAGTTCAGGTCTTGTTTCAATAAAATCAACTGCCCGTCTTAGGTCAAAAACAGTTTGTGTAATTATTTCGCGTGACCAGTATCTTGTTTTTCCTGTAAAAGACAGATCATATTCATCTTCTTTTCTGTCTCCGTGTTTGCTAATATCTATTCTAAGAACTGCATAACCATTTTTTAGTAAAAAATCATTTCCATATGCAATATAATCAACGGTTTTTCTGTCACCTGCACCGTGTAATAAAATAATAATGGGTACTGGTTTTGATATATTTTTGGGTATTGTTAATATTCCAGGAACCTTTTTGTAATTAACACTATAGTAACTGATATGATACTCCTTAAAAGATGTTGTGTCTTTTATCAGACTTACAGAATCCTGCAAAGATAATCCCTTGTCATATTCGTAATATTTTAAAACTGGAATAGACTCACTTGTGCCACAGGAGGATATGATCCAGATTCCAATAAAAATAAGAATATATTTAATGTTCATTTTTAAATACTAAAATGTGTTTTTGATATAATGAAAAAATGTGCTCATATAATAATGCCATTATAAGTTTAATAGATAGAGTATTAGCACATTGTCTCATTCAAGATTAAAGCAATTCATCATCATCTAAAAGATACATTCTGGTGCTCTTTGTATATTTTCCTCCATTAGGATCTGCGTATTCCATATCAACATAAAATGCTCTGTATCCACTTTTTGGAAAATTCACTTTGTACTCTAATCCTTCTTTGTTGAACTTCAATTTTTTTGATGTCCATTTTTCATCTCTAAAATCACGATCTTTAGAATCTGTACTCCATAAATAAACATTTAATAATTCATCAGGAGATGATTTAATAGTAATATTCACTGAATTTTTATCGGCAGTAGTTTTATATAAAAACTCCTTATACGACTTATTATTTAGCGTACGTTCCCAAAACCCACTTAAAGCTCTAAATGCCTGTTCACCACCTGCAAGATCATGTCCTGCATTAGGTACATAATGAATGTAATTTTCTCCGGGAATCTCGTTGATATAATTTTTAACAGCATCTACCGGCCAGTACTCATCATTGGTACCAATAAATATTAATTTAGGCATGGTCAGTTTCTCACGATAGGAATAAGGATCGATCATTAAAGTGATTGCATTACCTTCTGGTGTTGCCACTTGTTGAGGAATTTCCAGTTTTGTATAGTCTTCGATCTGGATACTGTATTCATTCCATGCTGTGAGCTGGTAATCCAGACTTACCGGCATATTCAAAACGTCAATTACCATCGGTGCAATTGCTTCAACCCGTTTATCTTGCGAACCGGTTAACCAGGTTGTCCAGCCTCTTTTTGATGCGCCACTTACGGTAAATCGTTTGATATCTTTATTTAGTTTTTCTTTTGAAAATTCCTGTATGGCGTCCATTGCTTTAACTGCACTTTTTACCATTGGGAAAAGTAGCGGCCAGCTGTAATCTTTATCACTTTTAAAGTTGTGTAAGGTAAATGAGATCAATTGATCTTCAACCAGTCCGTCATATAAAGGTTGTTTGGGAGTTTGACGAACTATGGCAACCAATGCTTTGTTCTTTGTTGCTATAGCAGCAAAATTTTTGGTTGTTTTATCATCTTTTGCCTTCCAGTTTGGCAGATCACCTGTTGAGCTACCTCCTGTAATAAAAAGTAGGGCTCCTTCATAATTGATCTCTTTTGGAACGATTACTGTAAGTTGGTGTGTCCAAATATGTTCTCTCCACTTCTGTGATGTAAGCAAAATATCATAGGCTGTATTTTCACCAACAGGATAATTCTCTTTGATCTCCCATTTAAAAGTCTTGTCTCCATTGTCCAAATATCTTTCTAAAGCCGTTTCGGGTGTAATAGGTTTTGGAACATTCTCTTTATCTGATATGGACTCTGCTTTTTTTGTTGAGCTTTTAGCATCTGTACCACAGGATGTCATAAAAAGTAGGGTAGGGATCAGTAACAGGATGAAAATTTTCTTTATCATAATATTTTTTTTAAATTAAATCTAATTGTAATGGTTATCATTCTAAATTCACTCATAAATCCAAAGTCATTTTACTGGAGGAACTAATTTATGTAATTCATATTGGTTATAATTCTCTCTCCCATATTCAAAACATATTTATTAAAACAAATGCAAAGGTGAATATATCCTTACTTATAATTTATATAGTGACTCGGCGAAATTAGTAAAATATTTAATTTAATCAGTATTTTATTTAAGCATATTGACCTGATAAAGAAGTAATTTATAAAGGATATTGACTTTTTTTAATAGAATATTTGCCTTTGTTCGTTTTTAACAAATATTTTATTTATTTTTAGAAAAGATTAACATAAATTGGCTGCATAATATTATGCATGCATAATGTTTTAATCAACTCAATATTAATTTAAAATCTAATTTTATGAAAAAAAGAAACAAGTTTGTACGATTTGGTCTCGTATTTACGGTATTAGTGAGCTTGCTTTTATCTTCATGTAGTTCTGATGATATCAGCAGGCAGACTTTTCCTTTATCCGCTGATATTTTTCACAGTATAGAAGGTAAAAAGGTTGCTTTTCAAGGACTAACCCATAGTGCTATAAGCTGGTCATGGGATTTTGGGGATGGAACGACCAGTTCTGAGCAAAATCCGGTTCATGTGTATGTAGACGGTGGTTATTATGTTGCCGTTTTGACAGCAACTGATAAAAATGGGAATTCGGAAGTAACGGAAGTTAAAATGGCTATTGCTTTAACACCTTATATATTACTTACAGGTGGACCAACAGCTGTAGACGGG
>JAUVCP010000195.1 GCA_030590765.1 Flavobacteriaceae bacterium
CAATTTTTTGTTTCATTAGAGAATGCAAAAAGCAAAAAAGTCAGAATCTTACATTATGGTGATTCACAAATAGAATCTGATAGAATAACCTCTTATTTGCGCAACCAGCTACAAAAAAAGTATGGAGGTAACGGTGTGGGATTATTTCCTATGATACAGGTGTCTCAAAAGTGGACATTGAATAACGAGTATTCTAAAAACTGGAAGCGATATACCGGATTTGGTAAAAAAGATCCTGATGTAAAACACCGTAAATATGGGGCATTGATGAGTTTTTGTAGGTTTACACCTATACCTCAAGACAGCCTGCTTAATGAACAAATGGAGATTGAAGGGTGGATAAAAATTAGAAAAGCAAAATTGTCTTATCGAAAAATTCAACAATATGCTCTGGTAAATATTTATTTAAGAAACTGGAATTATAAAGTGGCTTATGAGATCATTGCAGATGGGCAGATAATCAAATCTGGATCGATTAAACCAAAAACTTCTTTTCAAAAGATTCAGGCATCTTTTAGTACAACACCAAATGAACTGGAAGTAAAGTTCAAAGGAAAAGAGAGTCCGGATGTTTTTGGAATTTCTTTGGAAGGAAATAATGGAATTGTGATGGATAATGTTCCGTTAAGAGGCTCTTCCGGAACTTTGTTTACTAGGCAAGATGCTGATTTATTGAATAAAATGTATAAGAGTTTGTCACCAAATATGATCATACTTGAATTTGGAGGAAATACTGTTCCATATATCAAATACAGTAAACAAATTAAAGATTATGGCAACTGGTTCGAACAGCAAATTCGCTATTTAAAGAAGATCAATCCAAATACTGCTATACTTGTAATTGGACCTGGAGATATGTCTGTAAAAGACAAAACAGAATTTGTTACCCAACCTCACTTAGAAGCTATTAGAGATGCTATCAAAGAGGCTGCTTTGAGTTCTGATTGTTTGTTTTGGGATATGTATGAAGGAATGGGAGGCAGGAATTCTATGCCACTTTGGGTAAATACTGATCCTCCATTGGGGGCGTCTGATTATATTCATTTTACACCTAAAGGAGCGGTGAAGATATCACAGGTTTTTATAAAAGAATTGTTTAAAATGTACGATGCATTCGAGTCATCGAAAAAACAGGAAAAAGAAGTAATAATTGATAGTATTCGTTAAAAATATCATATTTGGTTTCATTTTGATCTCTGGCTTTTATTTAAAAGCCCAGAGTATTGCACATGCAAATATGGATTATGACTTTGTAAATGATAAGGAGAATTATGTTCATTTTTATAGCAAGGATGCGAATTTTGATGCTTTTTATAAAAAATTACATATCCTTTTAACTGAAAAAAAAGGGAAGGTTAAGGTTGTGCAAATTGGTGGATCCCATATTCAGGCAGAAATATGGCCAGATCAGGTTCGAATGAATTTATTAGATCTTGCAGATAGTATCAATGGAGGTAGAGGATTTGTTTTTCCGTTTAAAATAGCAAAGACCTGGAATCCAAAGAATCATCAAATTTCCTTTACAGGAAACTGGGAATCTTTTCGAAACTCTGTTAAAAAACATAATGAAAAATGGGGCGTTTCCGGAATTACCGTTAAAACAACGGATAGTATCAGCACCTTTCAAATAGGATATCAGCATGATTCTTTAACGAATTATAGCTTTAACAAAATAAAGGTTTTTCATGATCTGGATAGTTCAAGTTTTAAACTGAGATTGATTTCTGATGAACCTGTTAAGATTATAGAAAATAAGGAATTGGGCTTTACAGAATTCTTATTAGGAAATAAAAATGATTCTTTGTCGGTTGAGATAAAAAAGACAAGTAACTCACAAACACATTTTAGCTTATATGGATTAAGTTTAGAAAATGATGATCCGGGAATTATCTATACATCTATTGGAGTAAATGGTGCAAAAACGAGTAGCTTTTTACGAAATGAAATGTTTGTTGAGCAATTAAAAGTAATAGAACCTGATCTGGTTGTTTTTTGCATTGGGATCAATGATGCCTATTATGCAAATTTTTGTGGAGATTGTTATAAAGAGAACTATGAAAAATTGATGGGTCAGTTTAGATCAGTAAATCAAAATGTGAAATTTCTTTTTGTGACCAATAATGATAGTTATTACAAAAGAAAATATGCAAACAAAAGGGTTTTTGAAGCACGTGAAGCGATGATCGATTTAGCTAAAAAGCATAAAGCCGGGTTGTGGGACCTTTTTGAGGTAATGGGAGGTTTGAATTCGATTAAAATATGGGAAGAGAATGGTTATGCAAAAGAAGATAAGATCCATTTTACAGACAAAGGATATCAGCTGATTGGTGATTTAATGTTTCGGACTTTGATGGATGATTACGATAAATATTTAAAAGGGAAAAATGAAAATTAAAGCAATAATATTTGATATGGATGGAGTTTTAATTAACTCTGAACCTTTGTGGCGTCAAGCAGAAATAGAAACTTTTGCTAAAGTTGGATTATCTTTTTCAGATGAAATGTGTATGCAAACTATGGGGATGAGAACTTCAGAAGTGATTGAATACTGGTATGGAATTACTCCATGGTTAGGCAAATCTCAAAAAGAAGTAGAAATTGACTTGATGAAAAGAGTAACCCAGTTGATCATTGAGAATGGTGATGCTATGAAAGGAGTTGTATTTGCTTTAAATTATTTTAAAGAAAAAGGATTAAAAATTGCATTGGCATCATCATCAGCCACAAGTTTGATAGAAGCAGTAATTGAAAAACTTAAGATTAGAGATTATTTTGAAATAATAGAGTCTGCTGAGTATCTGGATTTCGGTAAACCACATCCTGAAATATTTATCAAAACTGCCAGTAAATTAGGTATGAAAGCAAGTGAATGTCTGGTGATTGAAGATTCATTTAATGGAGTTCTCGCGGCAAAATCGGCTTTGATGAAAGTGATTGCAATACCAGATAAAGAAAGTAAAAGTGACAATAGATTTGTTATTGCAGATTATAGGTTAAATGATTTAGAACAAATAAAAGAAGTTATCATTGAATAGTTTGGATTTCATAATAAGGTGGCTTGCTCATTTTTTTAGTAAAGAGAATATAATCAACCTCTTGACTTATAATGAAGGAGAGCCTATGATCTTTACAGGATTTTTCTTTTGGGGATTTTTTGCCATTGTGTTGTTTTTTTATTCTTTGGTTTATAAAAAAAGAGGTTTAAGAAATGCCTATTTATTTTTTATAAGTCTTTTCTTTTACTACAAAACAAGTGGATTATTTATAAGTATTCTATTATTTTCAACACTTTCTGATTTTATCTTAGGGCAATTGATCTACGGCTCAAAAAAACAACTGATGAAACAAATATTTGTTGCTACAAGTATTTTTATCAATCTTTTTGTATTGTCATATTTTAAATACGCTTATTTTTTTACGGAATCATTCAATGAATTTTTCCACACCAATTTTGAAATTTTTAACCATTTTGCCCAATGGACAAATGATAATGCGGGTACGCATTTTGAAGTAAATAAAATTCTGTTACCGGTAGGGATCTCATTTTATACATTTCAAACTATTAGCTATTCTATTGATGTTTATCGCAAACATGTTACTCCTGTAAGAAATATATTAGATTTCGGGTTTTATGTTTCATTTTTTCCGCAGCTGGTAGCAGGTCCTATAGTTAGAGCAGCAGATTTTATTCCGCAATTATACAAACCATACAAATTAACACAGCATCAGTTTGGTCTTGCTTTATTTTGGATCTTAAAAGGTTTGTCTAAAAAAGTGATCATTGGCGATTATATTGCTGTTAATTTTATCGACAGGGTTTTTGATAACCCAACCATGTTTACCGGATTTGAGAATTTAATGGCATTATATGGTTATTCTTTACAGGTCTACGCTGATTTTTCCGGTTATACCGATATTGCCATAGGTGTTGCTTTGTTGATGGGGTTTACACTTCCTGTCAATTTTAATTCACCTTATAAGGCAAAAAACGTAGGAGAGTTTTGGAAACGATGGCATATAAGTCTTTCTTCATGGTTAAAAGACTATTTGTATATTCCTTTAGGAGGAAATCGTGGGGGTAGTGCTGGTACATGGATCGCATTGGGTTTTATTATTGGTTTTGTTGTATTGCTTTCCGGAAAAATGATTGTCCTATATGCAATTTTAGGTGTAGTTGCTGTGGCAATGCTATTGGCTCTTTGGTTGAAGTCATTTCGTAGCTGGCTCATTACAAATATTAATTTATTGATAACTATGTTGTTAGGAGGTTTATGGCATGGTGCAAGCTGGCAGTTTGTTATTTGGGGAGGTTTGAATGGTTTAGGAATAATCGTTTATAAATTATGGAGAAAAATAAGTCCATATGAAAAATTCAATAATATTTTAAGCGTTGTTTTAAAGATCTTTATCACCTTTAATTTTATTACGTTTACACGAATATGGTTTAGGGCGGAAAATATGGAAAGCACCTGGCAAATTATAGATCAGATTCAGCATAGTTTTAGTCCAGAATTGATTCCACAAATTTTATCATCTTATAGCAATGTTTTTTTGGTAATGTTGATTGGTTACGTAATTCACTGGTTACCTGTTAAAGTAAAAGACTGGTATAGAGAAACGTTTATAGGATTCCCTCTATCCGTCAAAATTGTACTTAGCAGCATAGTGATCTTTAGTGTGTATCAGGCAATGTCATCAGAATTACAAGCCTTTATTTATTTTCAGTTCTAGTGTGGAGTCAGGTATTATGTTGTAAAAATTGAAGTTTATATTTGTTGTGAGAAAGACATTTATTTAGCATAATCATTAACCCGGATTATTCAGGTTTTAGCTTTGTACAGGTGCGAGACATCGAAACTTTTAGATATAGGCTTCTATTTCAAAGGTTTTGTAACGAAGCAGATGTGCAAAGATAAAAAAAGCTACACCCAAAACAGGGTATTGTGTTTTTGTGTAAAATACATATTATATTGTTGTATATGAGTTGATTAGATCATATAAAATAATTTGCGATGAATATTGCGGGTTAACCTTAAAAATGACATACATAATATGAAGCTATCTGCTAACCTCTAAAGTATTTAATTTCAAAAACTTGGAAGTTTTTTAGTTTGCTTTTGGGTATCCTGGTAATATATCAAGATTAAGTTTTACAAAAAACAGGGATTAAAACGGCATCATTCATTATCACTTCGTACAGTACCATCAAATTAAAATTCGATTTTTTTTTAATAAATTGATGGTGTATAGACTTTAAAGTATGTCGTAATTATTACATAACAATGTAACCGAGCTCTAAAGGCAGATTTATGTCGCCAAGAACATGAATCAGGCAAAGAT
>JAUVCP010000306.1 GCA_030590765.1 Flavobacteriaceae bacterium
GGTTTCCAAAGGTATTTTTAGGATATCCAAACTAAAAGGTAAGCCCGTAATTGGAGCAACAAAACTACTAAGCAAAGTAGAACTTAAAAATATTGGATAATCAGAAAAATCCAATGAATTACCTGAATACCATGCTGCAAAAGGCACAAAAATAAATATCATAAAAGTACCCAGATTAGGAAAAGGGTAGGCGAGAGGCATGATGATATCTACTTCGTCCTGCATTTTTTTTGATGTACTCTCTTCTGTTCGAATGATTTCTTTTATATTCTCAATCAATTGAGGAAAAACAACAATGATCTTACCAGTTGCAAATATGGTAATAAGAGTTGATCGGGTAATTTTAAATATAGTTTTAGAAGAATAAGGGGTAAATATGGAAATAACATAAGGCAAAACTAAGAAGGTGATCAAAATCACAGCTAACAAATAAACCAGTAAATAGCCTTGTAATCTACTTAAATCGGCCCAACTAAGTTTGCTAACGACTCCTGCAGCAATGCTAAAAACGCCAATGGGAGTTGTCTTTACAATCATTTTGTTTACCTGATTTATACCATCAGTCAATACGTCAAGAGGTTTGAGTAAAGCCTCTTTATTGGGTAGTTTCATTAATCCAAGTCCTATAAAAATACTGAAAAGTACAACTGCAGGCACTACATTATCACTGAGAGATTCAAATGGATTGGCAGGAATATATAATTTTACTACATCAAATGGAGGTGAATCTTTAACAAAATCACTACTGTAAAAATTACCGCTGCTCCAATCAGGAAAAGCCATTGGAAGTACGATAAGGTAGAACATACCAATCACAAGTAGAAGAGCCAAAAATATCAAACCAAATTTAATTATTCTCTTCCCGGTTTCCATATCCAGACGACCTATGTTAACTATTAATGAGAACATAATGTATGGCAGTACGGTCATTTGAAGTAAGCCTATGAATACTTCCCCAGGAATGGATAACCAGCCTACATCTTCACCAAAGAAAAGGCCCAGGAAAATTCCGGCAAAAACACCAATAAGAACTTTAGTTGAAAGAGATAGATTTTTCACAATGATTAAATTACTATTTTTGAATGATAGGTTATGATTTATTTGATAAAAATAGGAATTTTATAAATAGAAAATTAGTGGCAAATGTTTTATAGTCATAAAATGTGTATAACTTTGCAAGATGTTAGAAAATAAAGATCAATCTCGTACTTCCTTATCAAATTTTGGAGAATTTAAGTTAATAGAACATTTAACAAAGCAGGTTAAAATTCACAATAAATCTACCATCAAGGGTATTGGTGATGATTGTGCCATACTGGAATATAATAATAAACAAACTTTAGTTACTACCGATTTACTAATTGAAGGAGTTCACTTTGATCTGGGTTATGTACCTTTAAAACATTTGGGATACAAGGCGGTAATGGTTAATTTATCTGATGTTTATGCTATGAATGGGGTGGCCAAACAAATCACTGTCTCTATTGCTATTTCTAATCGGTTTTCACTGGAAGCTTTAGAAGAATTGTATGCGGGAATTCATTTAGCTTGCGACACCTATAAAGTAGATTTAGTGGGTGGAGATACAACTTCTTCAGCAAAAGGTATGTTAATCAGCATTACTGCGATTGGAGAGGTGGATGTAAAGGATGTTGTGCGCAGAGATGGAGCAAAGGAAAATGATTTGCTGGTTGTCACCGGAGATCTTGGTGCTGCCTACTTAGGCTTACAGGTTCTGGAAAGAGAAAAGCAGGTATTTGAGGTAAATCCGAATGCACAACCTGAATTAGAGAATTACACCTATTTGGTAGAGAGACAATTGAAACCCGAAGCGAGAAAAGACATTGTTCAATTATTAAAAGATATGGAAGTAAAACCAACTTCTATGATCGATATTTCGGATGGACTTTCTTCTGAGATCCTTCATATTTGTAAGCAATCAAAAGTAGGTTGTAATTTATTTGAAGACAAAATTCCTTTGGATCAACAAGTGATTTCTACTTGTGAGGAATTTCATTTAGACAGTACAACCATCGCCCTTAGCGGAGGAGAAGATTATGAGTTGTTGTTTACTGTTTCTCAGGAAGATTATCCAAAAATAAAAGCAAACCCTAACCTTACTGTTATCGGTCATATGACAGAAGAATCAGAAGGTGTGAACCTGGTTACAAGAGCAAATCAAAAAATTGAAATTATTGCCCAGGGCTGGAATGCATTAGATTAAAGTTATTTATAGTTGCCACTGTAACTCATATTACTTCTGCTGTTGCTTGATACTGTTAAGTTGGCGTTTTTATTTCCATACAGTGCTAAAGAAAAATCAAAATTTTCTGATTTTTCTTTAGCATTGAATTTTATGGTTACCAATCGTTTTTTATCATTGAATTTAACAGAATAATTTTCTATTGCACCTTTGAATTCAATACCTCCATTCCCTCCAAAACCAACACTTCCTGAATGTGCTGTACCAAAAAACGGTAAATAAATATCAGCATCTTTATTGTCAATTTTCAAATAATTTGAATTGCCTGTCAAGTTAATTCTTCTGCCTTTATTGGTTGTAGCCCAATCAGCTTCAAAATTAAATTTATTTGATTTTATAAAATCCTTTAAATAGGCATATTCTTCAGCTGCTTTTTCCTCCTTTATTTTCTTTTTTTCTGCTCTGCTTTGAGCAGATATAGGAATGATAAATGAGAATAACAGAATGGTTAAAATTATTTTTTTCATAATTATTGAGTTAAAAGGTCATTTATCAAGCAAATCATCTTGTTAAGACTATCAATCTATTTTCAATAATTATACCAGAAAAACCAAAATGGTTTTTAATCCATTGAAAAGTTTCCTTTTGATAAAGAAAAACATGAGTAGGATCTGTTTTGTAATACCATGAATCAAAATTTGAACCGTTAAAAATATCAGTCATACAGATTAATTTCCCTTTTGGATTTAACATTTTATATAAAAGTTCAAACTCTACTCTTGGATTATAAAAATGTTCAATCACTTCACAGGATGTTATAAAATCATATTTTTCCCCCAATACTTTTTTATTATCGAAAAAAAGAGGATCGTATATTTCTACTTTAAAGTTATTTCTTTTTAATATTTCAGAAATAACAGGAGTATGCCCTGCTCCAAAATCTAAACCTTTGTGATTGCTACCAAAATTATTTTTGACAAAAGATATTATCGGATCCGCAAATTTGATATAACCATGATCATTGATGTGATTTTGATGTAAATAATACCTGTCTTTTTCTTCAACTTTATTTAATAATTCATCAGGATTTCTATGAATTCCTTTGCAAACATTACATTGGTAAAATGTATGTTTATCATCTTGATAAAGTAAGATGCAATTATTTGAGCATAGAGGACAAGAGTGGGTCATTTATTTTACCAAAAATTTAGACTGCATGGTTTTATTGTCACTATTAAGCTTTATAAAATAAAGTCCGGGTTTAAAATTCTGTGTTTCTATTTTGAGAACAGATATATTTTTTACTTTATCTTCCTTTATAATTTTACCATTTAGATCAATTATTTGATAATCTAAACTAGGTGTATTCTGTGAAAGTTTAATTAAAAATTCTTTACTGCTTGGGTTGGGAAATAAAATAATCTCATTTTTATTGAATTGTTGAACTGGCAATGTAAAA
>JAUVCP010000282.1 GCA_030590765.1 Flavobacteriaceae bacterium
TTATAATATGGGAATTAAAAAATTATAATACTATTTAATCAGGGCTTCACAAATTTTAGAAAAATATTTGCGAAGCTCTGAGTATTTTTCATTCAATGGAAGTATCGTCTTTGCGAACGAAGCTTTTGCGGAGTGTGGCAATCTCAGATCACCACGTCGTTCATACTTCCCTCCTCGTGAAAACGATTATTGATACTTCCATTGAATAATAAACATGCAGAGCTTCGTAAATATTTTTCTTAAAATTACGAAACTCTGGTTTTAAAATTATAATTTTTTAATTCCCATATTCCAAAGGGTAAAGCTAAAAATATCAGCATACTGGTCAATGGTTTTTGAAACCGGTGTTCCGGCACCATGACCGGCATTGGTTTCAATTCTGATCAAAACCGGATTATTTCCACTTTGATTTCCCTGTAATTCAGCTGCAAATTTAAAGGAGTGTGCAGGTACAACTCTATCATCATGATCACCTGTAGTGATCAATGTTGCAGGGTATTGAACTCCTTTTTTTACATTATGAACAGGTGAATATCCTTTAAGATAATTGAACATTTCTTTACTTTGTTCTGCTGTTCCATAATCATATGCCCATCCTGCGCCTGCTGTAAAAGTATGGTATCGCAACATGTCTAAAACGCCAACTGCGGGTAAAGCAACTTTCATTAATTCAGGTCTTTGTGTCATGGTAGCTCCAACCAATAAGCCTCCATTTGATCCTCCACGGATCGCAAGATAATCACTACTTGTATAATTATTGGCTATTAAGTATTCCGCAGCAGCGATAAAATCATCAAAAACATTTTGCTTTTTTAACTGAGTTCCAGCATCATGCCATTCTTTTCCGTACTCACCACCACCACGCAAATTTGGTACCGCATAAACTCCACCTTGTTCCAGCCAAACAGCATTTGCAATACTAAAAGAAGGTGTTAAACTTATATTGAAACCACCATAACCATATAAAATTGTTGGATTTTTACCATTGAGTTTGATCCCTTTTTTATAGGTAATGATCATTGGTATTTTGGTCCCATCTTTAGAAGTGTAAAAAACCTGTTTTGATTCAAAAAGATCAGAGTTAAAATCTACTTTTGGTTTTTTATAATCTGTTGAATTTCCTGATTTTGGATCGAATTTAAAAATGGAACTTGGAGTAGTGTAATTGGTAAAGGAATAATAAAGATCCTTATCCTCTTTTTTACCTCCAAAACCACTTGCAGTACCAATACCGGGGAGTGTAATTTCACGCATAAATTTACCTTTATTATCATATTGCTTTACCTGTGAAACAGCATCTTTCATATAAGTAGCAAAAAAGTAACCTGCTCCTGTAGAAATACTCAAAACATTTTTAGTTTCCGGAATAAAATCAACCCAGTTGTTTGGCGTTGGATTGTTTACGTTGACCTTTACAACTTTTTTGTTAGGAGCATTTAAATTTGTAGATATAAATAAGTAATTTCCTTCACTTTCAATAACTCCATTATCACTTTCAAAATTATCAACTATTGTGACCAGTCTGTTATTTGGGTTGGATAGATCTTTGAAATATAATTCATTACCAGATGTGGATGTAGCTGCGGAAACGATTAAATATTTTTGATCTTCGGTTACATAACCACCAACATAACGGCGCTTTTTATCCAATCCGAAAATGATCTGATCCTCTTTTTGTTTGGTTCCCAATTTGTGATAATATAGTTTATGCTGATCTGTTTTTGCAGATAGTTCACTACCTTTTGGTTTATCATAACTGGAGTAGTAGAAGCCTTCATTTTTGTACCATGACAGTCCGCTAAATTTTACATCTTTGATCGTGTCTTCCAATATTGTTTTAGAAATAGCATCTAATACAATAACTTTTCTCCAGTCAGAACCTCCTTCGGATATGGCATAAGCAACTTTTTTACCATTTTTACTGAAGGATACTGAACCTAAAGAAGTGGTTCCGTCCTTTGAGAATTTATTGGGATCTAGAAAAATCTCTGGTTTTTCATTATGCTTCTGACGATATAAAACATACTGATTTTGTAATCCATCATTTTTATAGTAATAATTGTAATCTCCTCGCTTGAATGGAGCACCAATTTTTTCATAATTCCAAAGTTGGGTCAACCTGTTTTTGATTACATCGCGAAACGGAATTTTATTTAAATAGCTAAATGTTACTTTGTTTTCAGCTATTACCCATGCTTCCGTTTCTACCGATCTATCATCTTCCAGCCATCTGTATGGATCTGGTACTTTAGCACCGAAATAAGTATCTATCGTGTTTATTTTCTTGGTTGTTGGATATTTAATAGCCATATTTGATTTTTGAGCATATAGTATTGACGAGGTAAAAAGAACAATAAATGCCAGTTTTATATTTTGAATTTTTCCCATGAGATTTGATATTAAATTATTTGATAAAGATAAATAAAAGGTGCTCTTTTAAGCGTCTTTTTAATCTTAAATATGTCTTAAATTTTGAATTATTTACCTTAATTCAAAGCATTTACTGTTCCAATTTTACCTGGAAGCAATTGCTTTAAAGTTGCTTCAATTCCGTTTTTTAAAGTTATTGTTGATGATGGACAACCATTACATGCTCCTTGTAAAATAACATTTACTTCTTTTGTCTCTGGAATATAGGAAAGAAATTGAATATTACCACCATCACCGGCAACGGCAGGTTTTATATATTCTTCCAATACTGCAATAATTTCCTTGGAAGTTGCATCGTTGGTTGGAGTATATGCTTGTTTTGTATTGTCAGCATGTATTTGTTTTGCTACATAATTTTTCCCAACAATTCTACGGTCACTTTGTAAATATTCTTTGATAAAATCTCTAAGGGAAGTATTTATTTCAAACCAGTCGATTTCTACATTTTTTTGGATAGATACATAATTATCAGATATAAAAACTTCTTTTACAAATGGAAATTCAAAAAGCTCTAATGCCAGAGGAACTTCTTTTGCATCCGCTTTATTGGTAAGTTCAATATTCTTATTGCTCAATAATTTATTGGTGACAAATTTTTGAACATTTGGATTTGGTGTGCCTTCTGCATAGACTTCTATCAGATTCTTTTCTTTTTCCTTTGAGAAGATAGATTTATTTTTAGAAATATAATTTTCAAACATTTCTTTGATCTCATCCTGCACTTCTTTCCACTCTAAAATATCGAATTTTTCAATTGCGATAAAATTGGCTGTTATATATACTTTTTTAACAAAAGGTAAATGAAAAAGTTGTTGTATCAAAGATGAATTGTTAGCATCTTCAATAGAATTATATTCAAAACTGGTTTGAGTTAATATTTGATTAAATACAAATTTTATAATTGCTGGATTTTCAGTATTTTCAATTTTTATCTTTGACATGTTATTTTTTTAGGAAAAGCAAAATTACAAAAGAAATTAGTTTTAATTTTGAAAATATTTGTTAAAGAGTTTAACGCAATTAAAATCACAAAATATGATAATTAGAGAACTAAATGGTATAAAACCACAATTTGGTAAGGATTGTTTTTTAGCAGAAAATTGTGTTGTTGTAGGTGATGTAACAATGGGTGACCAATGCAGTATTTGGTATAATGCGGTAATACGTGGAGATGTACATTATATAAAAATGGGTAATAAGGTAAATGTTCAGGATGGTGTTGTTATTCATGCAACCTATAAAAAGTCACCAACTACAATTGGAAATAATGTTTCCATAGCGCATAATGCTATTATTCATGGTTGTACTATTCATGACAATGTTTTAATTGGTATGGGTGCCATTATTATGGATGATTGCGTGCTTGAAAGTAATTGTATTATTGCAGCTGGTGCGGTTGTAACAAAAAACACCATTGTTAGGTCGGGGTCGGTCTATGCGGGAATGCCTGCAAAAAAAATAAAAGATATTAGTGAAGAATTGATCTCTGGGGAAATTGACAGAATTGCCAATAGTTATATCAAATATGCGAGTTGGTATAAGAAGGAGTA
>JAUVCP010000251.1 GCA_030590765.1 Flavobacteriaceae bacterium
CTTTCAAAGTGGCACTATTACTCCGATATCAGTGGCATGGTCTGACCGATATAGCCAACATCATTGTTAATAAAAAAAGAAGTGAAAAATAAAATCCTATAAAACCAGTAGAAATCTTCGCAATTTTTAAAGAAAAATAACAAAAATCATTTGTTTAAATTTATGAGTTCCAAATTTCCCATGATCTATCTGCTTGTAATTGAAGCATTTCTTCACCATTTTTTATGGTACATCCCTTTTCTTTACCTTTTTGCAAAAAGAAAGTCAATGACGGATTATAAATAAGATCATACAAAATGTGATCACTATTCAAAAAATCATATGGAATATCAGGTAGATCTTTAATATTTGGATAAGTTCCTAAAGGTGTACAATTTACAATCAAAAGTGAGTCCTTTATGATTTGCTCATTCAATTGTTTGTAGCTTATGGAATTATTTTTTTTTGGAACCCTGGAAACAAAATTAAAATTAATTTTTAGGTTGCTTAAAACAAAAGCAACTGCTTTTGACGCACCACCGGTACCTAAAATCAAAGCGTTTTTTTCGTTTCCTTTTAATAAAGGTTTTAATGAGTTTTCAAATCCATAAGCATCTGTATTAAAACCCTTTAACCGATAATCATCAATAATCTTGATTGTGTTTACTGCACCAATAATTTTTGCATCAGCATCCACTTCATCCAAATACTTAAAGATTTGTTCCTTATATGGAATGGTCACATTAAACCCTTTGAGTTGATTCATATTCTCATTTAAAATCAAAGGAAAATCATCTATCTGCTTCAGATCAAAATTTTTGTAGGAATAATCTTCCAGTTGAAGGTCTTTAAACTTCTCTGTAAAATACTTCTTCGAAAAAGAATAGGAAATATTCTTACCCAGTAATCCAAATTGTTTTTTCTCTGACATTTCCATAAATTAAATCAATTGTAAAAATATACTTAATTAAGTGATAAGCAAAATAATTTAATTCAACTATTTGGATTGCAACCTAATTGCCATATTTTCATTTAAAAAAAGCCCCAATAAATAATAATATCTATTGGAGCTTTATGAAATTTGGTTAATTGAAGTATTATTTTACATAATTATCAATGGCATTTCTAACACTTTTATATTTCAATAATAATTCTTTAGCTTTTACCTCATCAATACCCAATTCTTTTGCAATCATTAGTGTTCCCCTTTTTACCAGTTTATTATTGGTGAGCTGCATATCAACCATTTTATTTCCTTTCACTCTGCCTAACTTCACCATTAATGATGTTGAAATCATATTAAGAACCAGTTTTTGAGCAGTACCGGCTTTCATTCTTGTGCTACCTGTAACAAATTCTGAACCAACAATAATTTCAATTGGATATTTGGAAACTGCAGCAACTTTTGAATTAATATTACAAGTAATACATCCTGTTAGAACACCATTTTTATTGGCCTCTTTTAAACCACCTACAACATAAGGTGTTCCACCAGAAGCAGCAATACCTACCAAAATATCATTTGAATTGATATGAAACTCTTGCAAGTCTTTCCATGCCTGTTCCGTATCATCTTCAGCATTTTCTACCGCTTTCCTAAGTGCTCCATCCCCTCCTGCGATCAAACCTATAACCCAGTTATCCGGAACACCATATGTTGGAGGACATTCAGATGCATCAAGTACACCAAGTCGACCACTTGTTCCTGCTCCGATATAAAATAACCGGCCTCCTGATAAGAATTTTTTGACAACATTCTCTACCAAACCTTCTATTTGCGGTAAAGCTTTTTCAACAGCTAATGGAACTTTTTTATCTTCATTATTGATATTGGTTAACAATTCAATAATACTCATATTTTCAAGATCATCATAATAAGATGATTGTTCAGTGATTGAATTTATAGACATTCTTTAATTTTTTTTCTTTACAATTAGTAATCCTAGTACAGTTAAAAGCGCATTAACAGCAATATTTAAAAATCCAAAATCAAAATCAAATGCACTCTTAAAATATATATTTAAAAAATAGGTTAGAATAGGGGCCAAAACTGCCACGACAGGAATTAAATTATCCTTAACCTGCATTTTCGTAAACATACCAAACAGGAATAGGCCTAAAAGTGGTCCGTAAGTGTATCCCGCAACATAAAATATAGTGGAAATAACATCACCCCTACTTCCTGAAAAAGCCATAATAATTATAAATATTATTATAGAAAAACCAAACATTACATAATTTTTAAGCTTTAGTTTTTCTTTACTGCTTTTTGAAGAAATATCTAAAAAATCATAAGTAAATGATGTGGTTAATGCGGTCAAAGCCGAATCAATACTTGAAAATGATGCTGCTATAATTCCTAATAAAAAACTTATTCCTGCAATTAATCCTAAATGATTGATCGCCAAATTAGGGAACAAAGTATCTGTATCCAGTAATTTCCCATTTTCTCCAATTGGTAATGAAATATTGTTATGCTCGGCATAAATGTATAATAACACTCCTAATCCTAAGAATAAAAATTGAGTAACTGCCAATATCAAACTAAACGTAAGCGTGTTTTTTTGGGCATCTTTCATGTTTTTTATTGTCAATGATTTTTGCATCATATTTTGATCCAATCCCATCATTGCTACTGCAATTAAAAATCCTGAAATAAATTGTTTAAAAAAATTACTACCCGATTTATGCTCCCAATCAAATACTTTAAAATATTTATGATTTACAACTTCACTAATCGATTCTTCAAAACTCAAATTTAGGGAACTAGTTATCATTACAATTGTAACTACCGCAGCCAGTATCAGAAAAAAAGTTTGCAAGGCATCTGTCCATACTATTGTTTTTATTCCTGATTTATTGGTATATAACCAAATCATGATGATGATGATGATTACTGTAGCATAAAATGGAATATTCAGCTTATCAAAAAAAGCAAATTGTAAAATTTTAGCTGCCAATAACAACCTTAGAGCTGCACCAAAGGACTGTGAAAGAAGAAAGTAAAAAGATCCTGTTTTATAGGTTTTTACACCAAATCGCTCATTTAAATAACCATAAATAGAGACCAAATTCAATTTATAATAAAGTGGAATTAAAACATAGGTTATAAATAAATACCCTACGACATTCCCAAGAATAAATTGAAAAAAGTAAAAATTATTATTACCCACCATTCCCGGAACGGAAACAAATGTAACTCCAGAAAGTGCTGCTCCAACCATTCCGAAAGCGACCAAAAACCATGGAGATTCTCTATCTCCGGTAAAAAAAGATTCATCACTTCTATTTCTTGAGGTAAAATACGATATAGCCATTATCAGGCTAAAATAAATCGCTATGATCGAAAAAATAAGTATGGTACTCAATAGTATTCTTTTTAAATGTTTTTAAAGATCAAACAATAAATAAAATTTGTATATCCGTAATTATTCATAACCCTGTAATATTAGCAATAACGAGTCTTTCAAAGATTCGTTCACCAAAATACCTTCGATTTAGTTTGTAAACAAACTCATTAAGGTATAATTGTAAATATTTCTTCTTTATTTTATGATAATTGCCCACAAAATTTCGCTTTGCATTACTAATTGCTATATGCACCCATTTTAGGGTTTCTTTAGTTGTTTGCTCATTTGATTTCTCAGTCATATGTATCTCTACATAATCAGCGATATTAACGTATGAAGTGCTTTTGTCTGTAAAGACAATGGTTTGTTCATTATCAATAGCGTTCTTAAAAGTGTCGTCTGTTCCTTTTGCTTGATGACCCTCTAATACTTTGGCTTTAAAATAGCGACATTGTCTATCAACTTTTCCAGTATCTATATTTTCAAGTACTGTACTCTCAGCCATAATCATCACATTAGATTTTGTTTTACTGCCACGTCCAGCTTTCTGAGTTTTATGCTGATTCTCAGATGCTTCTATAGTAAAATAGCCTTCATCCATTTCTATCATACCTTCTAAAGTATAGCGATCATCTCGTTGTCCCATTGCTTTTCTTAGCTTATGAACCATTGCCCAAACTGGCTCATAACGTTTTAATCCTAATTGGCGTTGTATCTCTTTAGATGAAAAACCTTTTTTTGTTGCGGTTAATAAAAACATCGTTTTATACCAAATCAAAAATGATAAATTTGAACTCTGCATTATCGTTCCGCTGCGTAAAGAGGTTCGACTTCTACATTTTTTACATTCATAACTCCATTGACTTTTTATCCAATAATGTTCTTTGTGAGAGCACTTTTTACAAATAACACCTATTTTGTCTCGTTCTGCTTTAAAGTGCCTGCGACATGACTCCTCACTGTCAAATTCTGCTGTAAAACTAAAAATATTCATATATTTATCTTTCCTTAAAGATACTAAATAATTTATAATTATTAGTGTTTACGGATATACAATAATTTTACCATTTAGATCAATTATTTGATAATCTAAACTAGGTGTATTCTGTGAAAGTTTAATTAAAAATTCTTTACTGCTTGGGTTGGGAAATAAAATAATCTCATTTTTATTGAATTGTTGAACTGGCAATGTAAAA
>JAUVCP010000269.1 GCA_030590765.1 Flavobacteriaceae bacterium
AACTCCGGGTCAGGCATTTCACAGCGGGATGGGTTTTGTGCAGTTTTATTTTGGTTTACCTATTGCCATGGTGATTATTTCACTTGTTTTTATTCCTATTTATCACAAGTTAAAAGTATATACAGCTTATGAATATTTAGAGAGCAGATTTGATCTCAAAACAAGAACTCTGGCTGCAATATTATTTTTAGTGCAAAGAGGTTTGGCTGCCGGAATTACAATTTTTGCTCCTGCCATTATTTTATCGGCAGTTCTTGGCTGGGATTTGCTTACTCTTAATCTCCTTATCGGTGTTTTGGTTATTATTTATACGGTAAGTGGTGGTACTAAAGCTGTTAATGTTACTCAAAAACAACAAATGGCCATTATTTTTATCGGAATGTTTGCTGCCTTTTTTATCATATTGAGTTATTTGCCACAGAATATAACCTTTAGCAAGGCATTACAGATTGCAGGGGCAAGTGGAAAAATGGAAATTTTAGATTTTTCATTTGATCTTAGTAACCGTTACACTATCTGGACCGGGTTTTTAGGAGGAACTTTTTTAATGCTTTCCTATTTTGGTACAGATCAGTCTCAGGTGCAAAGATATTTATCGGGCAAATCTATTCGTGAAAGTCAGCTAGGTTTGTTATTCAACGGATTTTTAAAAGTACCCATGCAATTCTTTATTTTATTGGTTGGTATAATGGTTTTTATTTTTTATCAGTTCAATGCATCACCTTTAAATTTTAATCCGGCAGCAACCATGGCTGTGAAGAATTCGGCTTTCGCAGAAGAGTATAAAAACTTGGAGCAAAAACACAAGGAAATTGAAAATGAGAAAAAAACAGCTCAATTTCAATTGGTTGAAAGCGTTTATAAAGAAAGTATAAAAGAAAAGATCAAAGAATTAAATGCTGCTGAAGTTGAAAACAGAGAAAAAGCAAAAGAATTAATTTCAAAGGCAGATGATACGCAGGAGACTAATGATAAGGATTATGTTTTTATTCATTTTATTTTGAATAATTTACCTAGAGGTTTGATTGGGTTATTGCTTGCTGTTATTTTATCAGCTGCAATGTCATCTACTGCCTCTGAACTAAATGCATTGGCTTCTACGACAACAATAGACCTTTACAAAAGAAATGAAAAATCAAAAAGAGATGATAAGCATTATGTTAATGTAACAAAGTGGTTTACATTGGGTTGGGGAATCATTGCCATATTAGTTGCAAGTGTGGCGAATTTATTTGATAATTTAATTCAGTTGGTAAATATTATTGGTTCTATTTTTTATGGCAATATTTTAGGTATTTTCTTATTGGCATTTTTTATTAAAAAAGCAGAGGGAAATGCGGTATTTAAAGCTGCAATCATTACACAGTCTATCATCATAGTAGTTTATATTCTTGATCTGTTACCCTATTTATGGCTTAATTTACTGGGCTGTGTTTTGGTGATGGGAATTGCGATGATCATTCAACAATTTACAAGTAGTTCTATTTTGAAAGCTGAATAGAATATCAATAGCAAAAAAACCTGTTATTTTATTAAATAACAGGTTTTTTAATTAAGTTCAGAATTTTATTTTTACTCAACTGGAATTGCAATTCTAGCCTTAGCCCATGCAAAGTTTATGGAATCGTCACCCACGGTATATAAAAGTTCTTCCTGATTTTTATTTACAAATGTAGGTTGTAATTCAACCCGTAATGCATCTTCTTTCTCTTTGTATTTAGATGATCCCCAATTACTATTTTCTTTATTAAAAATTATGATCCAGCTGCTATTTTCTTTAGGGATGATAAAAAAACCATATTTGCCGGCAGGTAAGTTTTTGCCTTGAATTTTTACATCTTTGTCAAAAGAAATTGTGGTATTCTCATTGGCTCCGGCTCTCCAGACCTTGTCGTATTTTTCCAGTTTTCCCCAAATCATTCTATCTTTTACGTATGGAGAACCATAATCAATAGAAATGGTAACTCCATTGATACTACCTTCTGTTTGTTTTCTCGGACTTTTTTGAGCACAACCAATTGTTGTGATAAAAAGAAATAATACTATTAATTTAATTACTTTCATTTTTTTTGTTTAGTTATGGATGGAATTAAGTTAAAAAACAAGAGCTAATACATTTTTAGCTCTTGTTTCTTAATTCTTGTTTTTGAAAGACTATTTGCTCCACTCAGCAATTGACTCTTTATTCATTTTAACATAATCGGCATTACCAGCTTTTTGAGCTCCAGCCAAAGATTTTTGAGCTGAGGCAATTGCTCCTTTTTTATCACCCATTTCAGCCTGGATCAAAGATTTTTCTCTAAACATCCACCATGCATCAGGGTTCATATCTGTAGCCTTACTAACATATTCTAAAGATTTATTATTGTTTTTTCCTGTTTGGTGATAAAATCTTCCTGCATTGAAATAATCATTTGCAGAGGGACCTGCCATTGTTTTTTCGATGCTTGCCAAAGCAATTTTATCAGTAGGAACTGTGATCTTAACAGACACCAAAGTTTTTTCCCATAAAATGAATAAGGAACCGTGGTTTGCATCTGCAAGATTATCAAATCCCATTTCAAATGTTTCAAATGTGAAAGGCATAGCTTCGGGTTTAACTGAAACCTTTACTGCAACTTTACTGTCATCCCACTTTTGAGGAAGTCCCCAGTTTGTTGCATCGCTATAAAATATGATATCCCATGAACTTTTGTTTGGAATGGTATACATGGCATAGGTTCCTTTTTTTAGAGTTTTTCCGCCAATTTCAACATCGGTACTAAAGGTAAATTTTGTATTTGCATTGGCACCTGTTCTCCATTTTTCCCCGTAAGGAACTAAATTTCCATATATAACTCTTCCCCGCATTGAGGGACGAGAGTATTCCAAAGTAACATCAGTTAAACCAATGGTTTGTTCTACTTTGCTTGAAGGACTTGGTTGTGGGGTTTTAATTTGTGCCTGAAATGAAACAGCCGATAAAATAAATAATAATGTAAGTAGTTTGATTTTCATAAGATTAGGATTTAATTAATAAGGTGTAATTTACATCAATTCTAAATAAAAATTAAATAATGAAACCTTTTTTAACAAAGATTTAAGATTAACTATATCTTTTTTTGCGAAGATATTGATAGATAAATCCAAACATTCCTAAAAGAGTAAGAGGTAAAACAATATTAAAAATCTGCCAATAAGTTTTTTCCTGGAATACCTTTTCTTTATCTAAAAATTGAATTTGTAAATTTTTTGAACGAAGGTGAATAATACCAGAGTCATCTAATAAATATTGTACGGTATTAAGTAAAAGATCAGTATTTCCATATGGCTGACCGGTCCATTTGTCTACATTTAAAGGTAATGGTTCTCCGTTAAATGTTTCATTTGCAATGATATCACCATCACTTATCACAACCATTTTGTTATAAGTACTTTGTTTTTTGTAATGATTAGCATCAAACGGTTTTGTCCTTAAAGCATAAGCAGATTTGAAATTCCCTTCCAATAATACTCCGTAAATGGTATTTCTGTCTTTAAATTCATTTTTATTGGGTTGCTTAGCAATTTCATTTAGAGATACATTGGCTGGTGTACCTATGATTTTAGAGAACGGAGAGCTTTGCAATAAAATTGTTTTCCTAATCCCGTTATTCAAAGTATCCATGCTACTGGGAAATTTTAATAATACTGGATCTAAATTCTTAGATATGGGATTGTTATTGTTTGAAATTAGTAAAGGAAAATAATGCCAAATAAAATCTTCATATTGTGTTTGATTTCCTGTATTACCAGCAGCTAATCTAATGGTTGAGCTGTATAGATCTTTAGATATATTGTAGTTAATTCTTACACCATAATTGAAAAACAGATCGGTTAGATTCAGTTCTCTATTAAAGGCAATGGATTTTCCGTTTGCCATTAAGCTATCCATTTCGGCAACTATATTATCTATAAGCCATATAGTTTTTCCACCGTTCATTATATATTGATCTAAAGTGAATTTTTCTTTTTCAGAAAACGGTTTGCTTGGTTTTGCAATAATGGTAAGATCGTAATCAGAAAGATCACTTAAAGTTTTTTGTGGATTTGTTTTAACCGGATCTAAGGTAAACTCAGCAAGTTTATAGTATTCTCCTAATTTTTTTAAAAAACTAAAAAGATAAATATCATCTAACTCACCATTTCCTTTTAGAATGGCAATTTTTTTACTTTTTTCTGTTGTAATTTTGAGTAATGCATTTGTAAATTCAT
>JAUVCP010000215.1 GCA_030590765.1 Flavobacteriaceae bacterium
AGTTTATGATGAGTCAACTGCAAAAGCCAGTGGAGTAAAAATTAAAGATTCAGAAACTGGTGATGAATTAGAATTCTTTGCTCGAATTATTTTCTGTAATGCTAATACTGTAGGAACAACAGCAATTTTATTAAATAGCCAATCCAAAAACAAGTGTCCTAAACAAATAGGATCAAATGCATGATGTGCCAAATGTTTTTGTTACGGATAGTGCGTGTATAATAAGTTCCGGAATACAAATCCAAGTATAACCTATATGGCACTCACAGCAAGAGCTGTGAATTTTGCACATAACCAGATGCTGAAAGGTGAGCTGTAAAAACTAACTTTCTATATATGTTATATCATAAGTTAGATCTGCGAATTGTCTGAACATTTCACTAACTCCGCAATAGCGTTCCTGTGATAATTTTACAGCTTTTTCAATTTTATCTTTTTTAAAATCACTTCCATAAAAGTTGTATTGTACATGAACTTTGTGGTAGAATTTTGGGTGCTCATCTGTAAGTTCTCCTTTTACATCTACTGTAAGGTCTTTTATTTCAGCCCGCATCTTTTTTAATAAAGAAACTACATCTAAACCTGAACAACCGGCTAAAGATGTGAGCATTAGTGACTTTGGTCGAACACCATTATTTTCTCCACCAACAGCTTCTGCTGCATCAATATTAAAACTGCCTCCTACGCTATCTGCATTAAAAAGCATTTTTCCTTTCCACTGTATATTTATTTCATCTGCCATATCGATATTCTATTTTTAATTAGAAAAGTTGCAAAAGTACAATTTATTATATAATAGTTTTGTAATTACAATAATTGCACTCCAGTACCTATTAGATCTGAATAAGAAATTTTACCCGATTCTATTTTAACACCACTGGCAATATCTTTTGATAATAACATCGCTCCATCCATATCAACATAATCTAGCTCGGGTAATAGGTGTGCTATTGCAGAAATTCCAACAGAAGATTCAGTCATGCAACCTACCATTTTTTTCATTCCAAGTCTTTTCGCCTTTTTAAGCATTCTTTTTGCAGGCGTGAGTCCACCACATTTTACAAGTTTGATGTTTATACCATGAAAATGATTGTGGCATTTTTCTACATCAGATTCTACCTGGCAACTTTCATCGGCAACAATGGGTAAAACTGATTCTAAATAAACTTTACGAGCTCCTTCCCAATCTTCAGCAGGCAAAGGTTGCTCCAAAAATTCAACTCCTAATTTTTTTAGTTCAACAGCATTTTTAATTGTTTCTTCAGCTGTCCATGCACAATTTGCATCAATTCTAAACACTGCATCTGAGTGCTTTCTAAGTTCTTTTACAATTTCAATATCATTTTTAGTTCCCAACTTGATCTTATAGACAGGCCATGGAGTTTCTTGCATTTTGGTAACCATTTTCTCTATGGTATCAATACCAATGGTATAGTTTGTCATCGGATTGTTTTCAATTCTGTAGTCCCATAATTCGTATAATTTCTTTCCTTTTTTTCTTGCATAAAGGTCATTATAAGCTATGTCTAAGGCACATAAAGCGAACATATCCTCTTTTAAATGGGGATACATTTTATTCCAGAATTCTTCAGGAGTTTCGTTGGTATTTTCTTCAATAATCTCTTTACAGATTTGAAGATCCAGTATCATGTTTTCCAAAGTTTTGTGGTAATATGGATTTTCGGAAGCTTCACCATAACCGGAAATATTTCCATCTTTTAGTTCAACGATCAATGTACGTTTTGTATCAAATGATTGTCGGGAAATTGTAAAAGTATGTTTTAATTTGAGATCGTAAGATTTTAGTACTATTTGCATGTTTTTGCGTTTATCTACGCTCAAATGTATATATTTTAATTGATTCTAAAAAGTTTATTAAAAAATCAAACAGAATTATGCAAAAATTCTCCAAACTTGTGCGACTAAAAATGTGACAATAAATCCCATAATTACCGGTAAAATAGAGGCCACAGTTGTCCATTTAACACTATTGGTTTCCTTGTAAATTGTGTAAATGGTAGTACTGCAAGGGTTGTGCAGCAAGCTGAATAACATAACGTTGATTGCGGTAAGAAGTGTCCATCCTCCTGCCTTTAAAATATTGCCTGTTTCATTTGCTGAACTTAGTTCAAACATAACTCCTGCACCTTCACCACCAGTAATTCCGGTAACCAAAACAGTAAGCATCAAAATGGTTGGAATCACAATTTCATTTGCCGGTATGGCAACAATATAAGCTAGAAGTATTATTCCGTTAAGGCCTAGCAAAAAACCAAACCCATCTAATGCGTTGATTGTCCAGGCTGCAATACTTTCATTACCAATATAAATATTAGAGATCAACCAAATTATTGCTCCGGCTGGTGCTGCAAATACAATGGCACGCCATAAAACAATTAAAGTTCTGTCAATTAGAGAAGTGTAGATTGTTTTCCAAAATCTTGGTGGTCGGTAGGGTGGAAGTTCCAAATTAAATGTAGAAACTTCTCCTTTTAAAACGGTTTTTGATAAACCCCATGAAACCAAGAACATAATTGCAATTCCTAATATAGCAATTCCTATCACTGCTGAAAGGGCTACAATTCCAGAAAAAGATTCCGGAACAACCGCACCAATAAAAATAGTGGCAATTAAAATTTGTGTGGGCCAACGACCATTACACAGAGAAAAATTATTTGTTATGATAGCAATTAATCTTTCTCTCGGGCTATCAATAATTCTTGTGGCAACCACACCAGCAGCATTACAGCCAAATCCCATACTCATCGTCAATGCCTGCTTACCATGAGCTCCTGATTTTCTGAATAAATAATCCATATTAAAGGCAACCCGAGGTAAATACCCAAAGTCTTCCAATAAGGTAAACATTGGAAAAAAAATGGCCATAGGAGGTAGCATTACTGCAATTACCCATGCAACAGCAAGATATACGCCATCAAATAGAAAACCACTTAACCACCAGGGCATCCCTATATCACCAGCTAAATTTTTTAAAATAGGGTGAAAAGTATCTAAAAATAAATTGGCTAATAATGAGGAAGGATAATTAGCTCCTTCAATAGTTAGCCATAAGATTATAGCCAAAAGGAAGAACATAATTGGGAATCCCCAGATCTTACTGGTTACAATTTTATCTAGTTTTCTATCAAATCGAAAACTTTTATTTTGGTTTTCTGTTGAAACTGAACCTTTTGTAATTTCTGAAGCATCTGCATAGATACCTTCAGCCAGATGATCATGAAAATCATCACCAATCTCCAAACGAAGATCATGAGACAGATCGATTATATCTTCTATTTTTTTATTCTTCATTCTTAAATAAATTCATTTTTTCTTATAGCATTAATGATCCTTTCATCACCTTCCAGTAAACGAAAAGCTATCCATCTGCTGTTAGGAATCTCTGGAAACTGAATTTTAATTTCTGTACTTAATTTATCTACAGCTTTCATGATGTTGTCAGGTATATTTTTGACAATATGTGGTTTACAAATTATCTTTCCATTTGCAACATCGCTAACAGTTTGAATTAATTCAGGTATTCCTGTATTAAATCTTGCACTTGTTGGAACTACAGGAATTCCAAGGTCTCTTGCTAAAGTTCGTTCATCGATATCGATTTTATTTCGTTTTGCCTCATCCATTAAGTTCAAACACAAAACAGCTTTGTCTGTAATTTCAAGAATTTGTAAAACCAGATTTAAATTCCTTTCCAATCTGTTGGCATCTACAACAATTATTGTAACATTTGGTTTTCCGAAAAGGATAAAATCTCGTGCAACTTCCTCATCTTGAGATGTTGAAAGTAAGGAGTAAGTTCCGGGTAGATCAACGAGCTTGTATTTTTGATCGTTGTATTCAAAAGCTCCTTCTGCTCTAACTACCGTTTTACCTGGCCAGTTTCCTGTATGTTGCTTCAAACCTGTTAAGGCATTAAAAACAGTGCTTTTTCCAGTGTTTGGATTTCCGGCAAGGGCAATTACAAAATCAAAATTAGTAGTATTTACACCTAGTTTTTTAAGTCCATCTGCATTAAAATGTGAACAAGTGTCACATGCACTTGTTATTTTTTTATCCTGCATAATGATGATTTTTTTGAATAAGGATATGAGAAGCCTGACTGTTGCGTAATGCAATACTCGTACCTTTTATTAAATAAGCTTTAGGATTGTTCAATGGACTTAACAGATCTATACAAATATCTGCTCCCTTAACAAAACCAAGATCCAATAGCCTTCTCCTGTTATCTCCACGACATTCTTTTGAAATACCAACAATCTTTGCAGTTTCCTTTTCGGATAAACTGGATAACCGAAATCTGTTATCTTCTAAAGATATTTTGTCTTCCATCGATTCAACCGTAATATTTGCAGCAACTATTGGGGCTAATTTAAACTCTTCTCCTTCTGCATAAAAAACAACTCTTTTATTATTGTTTTCTACAACTCTAATTTGTGATCCAATATGAATATTTTCGGCAAGGATTTGTTTGTAAATAACTTCGGGTTCATCTTCAATATGTATAATCTTTCCAATAGAATTTACTTTTAAAGTTGGCAATGCATCTCCATTAAGTTTTGCAATAGCCCCTTTTTTCGTAGGAATTGGGTCACCATGAGGATCAAATATTGGATTTCCCAATTCAGTTGCTAATTTATCGGTCTCTTCAAAACTTAATTGATGTTCCATTTTTTCAGCTCGGTCATGCCATTCTGTTTTTTCAAATCCAGTCTTTTCTGCCAGATATTTTTCCCATAACCGGTGAACTCTAACAATGCGTAAGGCATATTCTCTACCCTGATCGGTTAATTTTATATAATCTTTATCAAATAAAATCAGTTCATTAATTGTCATTTGTTTAACCACATCTACTATTTGCGTATTTTTGAATTCCAGCAATGCAGTAAGGCCGTTCATATCCATTTTTTTTCTAGCATTTTCACTGTGGTATAATTGTTTCAACACATCTTCAATAATAGTCTTTTTATCATACTTTAAATTCTTTTTGAATATCCAATACCAACCTTATTCAGGACGAAATAGAAGGAAAAAAAGAATGGAAATACTCAAAAATATGATTAATGAGTATGTTGGGTTGT
>JAUVCP010000141.1 GCA_030590765.1 Flavobacteriaceae bacterium
TTTTATTTTGTTACTAAATTTAGTTTTTCCTATAAATAGGTTAATGTTACCACGACTTAAATTATCATAAATAATTATTTCTTTTACTTTAGGATTTTTTTCAAGCTCGTATGTTAATTCTGTTCCAATATATCCGGTACCGCCAGTGATTAATATTTTCATTTTATAAGTTTTAATAGCTAAAGATCATGCTAGTTTAAAATTAAGATGTCTTTCATAAATTATTCGATTAACTTCGAACTTTCCTTTCTATTTCCCAGCAAGATCAGTATGTAATCCACATTCGGTTTTGTTTAAGCCTGACCACCTACCAGATCTACTATTTTTATAATCAAATTTTTGAGTACAAGGTTCGCAACCTATACTTAAATATCCTTTAGTTTCTAATGGGTGTTTTGGTAAATTGTATTGTTTAATATAATCGAATATCATTTTATTATTCCAATCTAAAATAGGGTGGAAGCGTTTACACCCAAATGCTCCATCTTGTTCTACTTTCATGTTTTTGCGATTTAAATTTTGGTCAGCACGTATTCCGTTTATCCAAATATCGTATTCTGCTAAAACAGTTTCCATAGGTTGCGTTTTATTAATAAAACAACAATGATCAGGGTCTGAAGTAAATAAAAAATTATCACTACAATCTTTTTGATGAATTCTAGATACTGATGAACTCAGATTTACTAGGTTTAGCTTAAGCTGATTAACAATTTTATCTCGAAATATCAATGTTTCAGGAAATAAAAAGCCTGTATTGATAAACATTACAGGAATTGAGTTGTCAATTTGACTTATAATATGTAAAAGAGGTATACTATGTGTTTGAAAAGAAGAGGTTATAAAAAGTTTTAAACCTTCTTTTTTGTATTTTTCGATGTTATTTTTAATATGATCTAAAGTCATAAATCAATCTTCTTTAAAAGTGAGTCAAATGTAATAATTTCAGTTTTTTTAACACTAGTTTTTTTTATTAATTATTACTTTTGTTTTGATTAAATATATAAGTATATGAAACTGGTCTTTGCGAGTAATAATAAAAATAAAATAACTGAAATTAAAGCTTTGTTGCCTAGTATTTTTAAAATACTAAGTTTAGAAGATATAGGTTGTACAGAAGAAATTGAAGAAACTGAAAATACTATTGCAGGAAATGCTAAATTAAAAGCAGATTATATAACAAAGAAATATGGTTACGACTGTTTTGCAGATGATACAGGATTAGAAGTTGATGCTTTAAACGGAGCTCCAGGAGTTTATTCGGCAAGATATGCAGGTGAAAATGTTACCTATGAAGATAATGTGCAAAAAATGCTAAAAGAAATGAAAGGGAGAGAAAATAGAAATGCACAATTTAAAACAGTAATAGCTTTAAATTTAGGAGCTAAGCAGTCTTTATTTGAAGGAATTTGCAAAGGAGAAATTACAAATGAAAAACACGGAAATGATGGATTTGGCTATGATCCAATATTTCGCCCTAGTGGTTTTAAACAAACATTTGCAGAGATGAACTTAAAAGAAAAAGGATTAATATCACATAGAGGATTAGCTACCAAAAAATTAATTGAATTTTTAAAAGAAAAAACTAAATAGATTTATATTCAATATTTTGAGCTACCAAATTTAACCAACAACTATTTATCTCCTCCAATCATTTTAGAAACAATGCCTTTTTTAGATCCTAGTTCTGCTAAAATAATTCCTACAAAGTGTAAAACTAAAAACGGAACTATATAGTAAAGGGTTAATTTATGAATATCTTCAGTTGTTTTGTGTATAAAATCAGGACCGAATTTAATTAATAACCCTGTTATTAAAGTAATTGATAATAACACATAGAAGATTCGGTATACCCAAGCTTGAAATTTTTCTTTAGAAGTTTTGGGATCAAATGCTTTTTTCTTTTTAATATGGAATAACATTCTTAAAACAAAAGCACCCGTTGCTACATAACCAATAGTTATATGCCAATCAAACATGGGTTTACGTATTTGTTTTGCAATTTTTATGGCTTGTTCTTTACTTATAGTAACATCAATAGCAGAAAGTTTATTTATTAATATTTCTGCAACATGATTTTTTTCCATCCAGTTTAATCGCAAGAATACAGTTAAAAGGATAAATGAAATAGAAAAAGCCAATGCCCAATGCAAAATTCTATCTGCTAAAGTATATGAGGTTTTCATTTTATGAATTTATAAATCAAATTTAGTGAATAATTGATTTAGATTGAAAATAAATAGCATGAAGTGTTTTACTGTTTTTAGTTATAAAATACTTTAAAACAAAGCAGTTTGTCCTTCATCAGTATTTTCATTATCATCTGAATTATTATTTTCATCACCTTTAATTATTTCTTCTTCAACCAAATCAACATCATTAATTTCAGGAGCTTTATATGGTAAAGAGTCTAATAGATTTACTTGTTTTATTTTATCGGTAGTTAATTGATTACCAAGTGATTTAATGCCTTTTATTGCAATAAATTCTTCAAAATTTATTTTTTCGTTTTCTAAACTTCTTTTTGAATAAATTACTTCTGCTACAGGGCGATAATCAACAGCAATAATTTGTAATTTAGAATTGGGATGATCCGAAATAAATTTTTCTTCTCTATCAGGATGTTCAACCATAAAACGTTTTACATAATAACGCTCTCTTTCTCCATCTAGATATACTGCAGAAATAGGTTTGTTTGGTTCCCACTTCTCTAAAACAATCATATCATTATCAAAATGAGCATTTAAATTTGGAATAATTGTTTTTATTTCCCCTTTTTGGGTAATAATTAGCAATCTATCCTCCGAAGTAAACTCACCCAATAAATCACCTCTGTCATCTACATTAAGTCGTTGTACTGTTTCGTCAAACCAAATTTTTCGGGGTTTTAATGTAGAGGCGCCTTTTTCTTTTAACTCTATTTTTTTAACAGTGTATTTGGTAACGGTGTTGCCTCTACTAGCTCTCCCTTTTATGGCTAAATCTGCAAAATTAATATCCCATTTTAGTTTTTTTACACTACCAACTGCACGTAAATTAACTGTAATTATTTCAGCTTCTCCATTAGGATTTGCAGTAAAATATAAGAGTTTAGAGCCTTTCGTTCCTGCAGTTAAGTCATATTCTTTGTCTCGTGTAACCGCTGTAACCAAAAAGCGTTTCATATAAGTTGTACCACCTTTACCGTCGGTATAAATTAGGTTGTAAACAGTTCGTTTGTCTTTCTTTTTGAATACTGCTACATGTATAATATTTTTACCAACAAATGTTTTACTATCTACTTTGCTCACAATCATTTTACCATCATTTCTAAAAACGATAACATCATCAATATCAGAGCAATCTCCAACAAATTCATCTTTTCTCAATGAAGTTCCAATAAATCCTTCTACACGGTTTACATATAATTTTGCATTGCGCATTACTACTTTTGTTGCAACGATATCTTCAAAGATCCTAATTTCTGTTTTTCTTTCTCTTCCTTTTCCGTATTTGAGTTTTAAATTTTTAAAATAATCAATTGTAAAATCAATAATATGCTCTAAATGATCTTTGACCTGAGCAATTTTTTCTTCAAGACCTTCAATAAATTGTTTTGCCTTATCAATATCAAATTTTGATATTTTTTTAATTTTAATTTCTGTCAGGCGGATGATATCGTCTTTGGTTACAGCTCTTTTTAAATGGCTGATAAAAGGTTGTAAGCCTTTATCTATAGCATCAATAACACCATCCCAGGTTTCTTCTTCTTCAATATCACGATAAATTCTATTCTCTATAAATATTCTTTCCAGCGAAGAAAAATGCCACTGTTCTTCTAACTCATTCAATTGAATTTCTAGTTCGGCCTTTAGCAGTTCAACCGTATGATTTGTTGAATATTTTAAAACATCACATACTCCTATAAATACAGGTTTATTCTCTTGAATGATACAGCACAAAGGAGAAATGGACATTTCACAATTGGTAAAAGCATACAGAGCATCAATTGTCTTGTCGGGTGATATACCGCTTGGAATATGAATTAAAATTTCAACATTCTTTGCTGTATTATCTTCAATTTTTTTGATCTTAATTTTACCTTTATCGTTGGCTTTTAAGATAGAATCGATCAGTGAAGTAGTGGTAGAGCCAAAGGGAATTTCATTTATAACAAGTGTAGATTTATCCTTTTGATGAATTTTGGCACGAACTCTAACTTTTCCACCACGCTTGCCATCATTGTAATTGGTTACATCAGCAATTCCACCTGTTAAAAAATCAGGGATTATATTAAATGATCTTCCTTTTAAGATCTTTATGGAGGCATCAATTAATTCATTAAAATTATGAGGTAAAATTTTTGTAGATAAACCAACCGCTATACCTTCGGCTCCCTGGGTTAATAGTAAAGGAAATTTTACAGGGAGATCAACGGGCTCTTTTCTTCTGCCATCATAAGATGCCTGCCATTCAGTAGTTTTTGGATTAAATACAACAGATAAAGCAAATTTTGATAATCTGGCTTCTATATATCTGGATGCTGCTGCTCTGTCACCGGTTAATATATTTCCCCAGTTTCCCTGCATGTCAATGAGCAATTCTTTTTGCCCTAATTGAACCATAGCATCTGCAATACTAGCATCTCCATGCGGGTGATACTGCATAGTGTGACCAACTAAATTTGCTACTTTGTTGTAACGACCATCATCCAGATCTTTCATAGACTGCATGATACGTCTTTGAACAGGTTTAAATCCATCATCAATTGCAGGTACTGCTCTTTCTAAAATAACATAGGATGCATAATCTAAAAACCATTCTTTATACATACCTGACACTTTAGTTATCGTATCGGTATTTTGGTTTTTATCTTGTTCTATATTTTCGTTTTCTTCTTCCATTCTTAATTTCTTTCCAATTTGAAAGAGTTTAATATTTTGAGATAAATTTTAATTTTCTTCTAACAGATCCAGTTCAACTTTTAGATTATTGATGATGAATTTTTGTCTGTCGGGAGTGTTTTTCCCCATATAGAATTCAAGTAGCTGATCAATTGAGGTTTCCTTATCCATCATTACCGGATCGAGTCTGATATTCTTCCCAATAAAATGAACAAATTCATTAGGTGAAATTTCTCCAAGTCCTTTAAACCTTGTCATTTCAGGTTTTCCTCTTAATTTTCGAATAGCATTTTTCTTTTCTTCTTCAGAGTAACAGTAAAAAGTTTCTTTTTTATCTCTTACCCTAAAAAGTGGTGTATCTAAAATATACAAATGCCCTTCTTTGATCACTTCCGGGAAAAATTGAAGAAAAAAGGTGATCAATAATAATCGGATATGCATTCCATCTACATCAGCATCTGTAGCAATTACAATATTGTTATATCTTAAATTTTCAATACCATCTTCAATATTCAATGCTGACTGCAATAAATTGAATTCTTCATTTTCATAAACAATCTTTTTACTTAACCCGTAAGAATTCAATGGTTTACCTTTTAAGCTAAAAACAGCCTGTGTATTTACATTTCGTGATTTTGTGATAGAACCACTTGCAGAATCTCCCTCGGTAATAAAAAGAGAGCTGTCTAAACGATCATCTTTTTTCATTTCATTCAAATGCACTCTGCAATCACGTAATTTTTTATTGTGTAAACTTGCTTTTTTAGCCCTTTCACGGGCTATTTTACGAATACCTGATAATTCCTTTCTTTCTTTTTCTGCTTGCAAGATCCTACGCTGTATCTTTTCAGCTGTTTCCGGATTTCGATGTAAATAATTATCAAGTCTTCGCTTGACAAAATCATTGATAAAAGTACGAACGGTTGGTAATCCACCACCCATTTCTGTGGAGCCCAGTTTTGTTTTGGTCTGACTTTCAAAAATAGGTTCCATCACTTTGATACTGATAGCAGTAACTATGGATTTTCGAATATCAGATGCCTCATAATTTTTTCCAAAAAAATCACGAATTGTTTTTACTATAGATTCTCTATAAGCATTTTGATGTGTGCCTCCCTGTGTTGTGTGTTGTCCATTTACAAAAGAGTGAAATTCTTCACTATATTGTGATTTACTGTATGTTAAAGCAATTTCAATATCTTCTTCCATCAAATGAATAATAGGGAAAAGCTTTGATTCTTCAACAATATTCTCTTCTAAAAGGTCTTTTAAACCATTTTCTGA
>JAUVCP010000356.1 GCA_030590765.1 Flavobacteriaceae bacterium
GTGCCTTATCAGTAGCTTTGAGTTCTTTTGTTTTTAAGATCAATGCCATTCCTAAATGATCATTCGCTTCTATTTGTTCATCAAAAGTATAGATAATTGTTCTATTTTTATTATTGATACAATCGATTGGTAAAGTTAAACAAAATAAACTTACACAAAATATTCTACCAATTATTTCTATGTTTATGATTTATTCTTTTTTGTTGATCCTCTTACGATCAGTTCAGAACGAACAACTACAGTGTTGCTTGTCTGGAATGCTTTTTCTTTATCATCAATAAAATTCAAAAGCATTTCTGCTGCAGTTTTGCCAATGATAAAAGGATGTTGATCAATTGTTGTCAACCCAGGTTTTATAATATCAGATGCTGGTTCATTTGAAAAACCTCCTATCACGATATCTTCCGGAACTCTAATACTTGTATTCTCATCCAGGTATTTCATTATTGCTAAAGCTGAAATGTCATTTCCGCAAACCAAAGCATCTGGAAGTTGTCCTTTTTCATTTAATATGGCTTTGATAATTTTTATAGCATCCTCTTTGTTCAAATTTGAAGATCTTACAAATGTTTTTTGAAATTTCAGATCATTCTTTTTTAGTGCCTCTCTGTATCCAAGATATCTTTGCTTATAGATCTGAGATTCCAGATCGCCGGTAAGATGGTAGATCTTTTTACATCCTCCATCAATCATATGTTGGGTAAGATTAAAAGCTCCTTTTTTATCTTCAAATACCACTTTGCTAAATCCTCCCTTCTCAAAATACCTGTCAAATAACACCACCGGAATATTATTCTTTGTAAAAATACTCAAGTGTTCCGTATTAGGTGTTGTCATAGAGGAAGAGATCAACAATCCATCAACCCTGTTCATAAACAGACCATCAACTATCTTTTTCTCCGTTTTAAAATCATCATGTGATTGTGAAATAACTACCCGATAGCCTTTACCAGCAACAACCTGCTCTATTCCATCTATTGCTTCTGAGAAAAAATGGCGTGAAATATGGGGTACTACAACCCCAATGGTCATCGTTTTTTTGGTTCGTAAATTAGATGCCATTAAATTTCGCTGGTATCCTAATTCTTTTGCCTTTGATAATACTCGTTCTTTGGTTTTTACGCCAACTCTGGGACTATCATTCAATGCCCTAGAAATAGTTGAACTGTCTAATTTCAGTTCTTTAGCCAAATCGTGTATGGTAATATTATTTGTCATTCTCTTAGTTAGTGAACAATAAATTTAATTATTATTTCTATTCCATCTAATTAATGATTCTATAAAATAATCAGTGACCAAAACCGTCTAAAAGGAAAATAGAAAAAATATTGTTCATAAACTCCCTCTTAAGAAGAGCCTCTTTATAATACCAGCTGTTCTATCAATTTCAATTCTAAAATATTTCTACTTTTCAAACAGAGTTTCCATTTCTTCCAAGGTTTTTCCTTTAGTCTCAGGGATAAATTTCCAGACAAAAAGAATGATTATTATAATAAATCCTGAGAATAGAAAGTAAGGTAATGCATTATTCCACATACCACCATCAACCTGTAGTTTATTGGCATCACTTTCAACAATCATTGGGAATGTTTGTGACACAAAGTAATTTGCAAGCCACTGTGCTGCAACTGCTATTGACATTGCTGCACTTCGAACCTTATTAGGGAAGATCTCTGACAAAATAACCCAAACTACAGGACCCATTGACATGGCAAAAGAACCTATAAAGATCAAAACTCCGATCAAACTAATAATTCCTTCTGTTTGTGAAATAGCAGGTATTCCTGCTGCATTTACATTAGAATAATCACTTAAATATAAGGTGAATCCCATCATTAAAAATCCAATCAACATACCAAAACCACCAATCATCAACAACGGTTTTCTTCCAAATTTATCAACGGCATACATGGCTACAAAAGTAAATACTAAATTTACAGTTGCCAATAAAATTTGTTGTTGCAAAATATCATCCTGACCAAATCCTAAGGCCTGTTCAAAAATATCAGCACCATAATAAAGTACGGCGTTGATACCTGTAAATTGTTGCAATACAGACAGTATTGTTCCTATAATAATGATAGGGAAAATAGATTTACTGAAAATATTTACTTTCTCTGAATTTTCATCTTTATGAATAGATTCCTGAATTTCAACAAACTCTTTTTCTGCTATTGCTTCTCCATGTATTTGCGTTAAAATAGTTTTCGCTTCTTCCTCCTGACCCTTGATCATTAACCAACGTGGGCTTTTTGGTACAAAAAATAAAAGAACCAAAAATGCTCCAGCAGGAAGTAATTCAGACCAAAACATATGCCTCCAGCCATAAGCGATATTTTGCTCTTCTGTTAAATTATCTCCGATAAAATAAGTAGCTAAGAACACCACAAAAAACCCAATTACAACCGCCAGCTGATAGTAAGTTACCAAGGTACCTCGTTTTTTTGCAGGAGCGATCTCCGCTATATACATAGGTGCATTCATGGAGGCTATACCAATTCCAATCCCACCTAATATTCTAAACATCACTAATAGAGTCGTTGACTCTGGTAACATTGCAGGCATTCCAGATCCCCAAGCAGATATGGCAAATAAAACTGCTGATATAATCAAAGAGTTTTTCCTACCAATGGAACTACTTAACACTCCTGCACCCAATGCACCTGCCAATGCACCAAGCAAAGCACTACTTACAATAAACCCTTTAATAAACCCTGTCAATTCAAAATATTTTGAGAAATAAAACTGAGTTCCGTTGATAACTCCAGTATCATAACCAAATAACAAACCTCCCAAGGTGATTACAATGGTTATAAAATAAATGTTAATTCTTTTGTTTGCAGTACCTTCCATAATGATATTATCTTAATTTTTATTCAATCGATTGGCTAAACTAAGAAAAAAAATGAAATATTACATCTATTTTTTAAGAATCTCTCAGGGAGGCTCATATTACTTTTTCAATTCGCGATAGCTCTTCAACCTGCTTGATGTCAGCAATCTTTCTTGAATATTTTCTACCATTTAAAAACTTTCCTATAAATGTGGCTCTGACTAAATAGTTATAAGTTATGAAACAAATAGTG
>JAUVCP010000083.1 GCA_030590765.1 Flavobacteriaceae bacterium
AAATATCCAACGTGAGTGCTTGCACTAACAACAGTATCTCCTTGCACTTTTAATTTGATCATCATGTTTCCGGTAATTCCGGGGTGCTGAGGACCTATATATAACGTAGTTTCTTTTTCTCTTACCATGGCTATTCTCTTGAATATTTTTTAGCAAATTCAGGAACTTTTGCTCCACTTCTTTCGTTAATTACTTCTCTAACATCTTTTGCATCTTCTCTTCCTGGTCTTGAGTAAAATGTTTCTGCAGCATATTTATGTGTATCAAATTCTTTTCGCATAGGCGGAATTTGATCCCAGTCTTCTAATATAAATTCGTGTTCACCAACTAATCCAGGGAATTCAATACCAAACATTTCACGCATTTCTCGTTCATAAGTATTTGCCTGATCCCAGATGGTATCAATATTTTCCATTTCCGGTTTTTCTCTGTCAATTCTGGTTTTTACAAAAAGGGTAATTTTCTCAACAGGAGAGTAAACAGTGTAAACCAATTCAAATTTTCCCTGATCTATCCAATCCACACATGTCATGTGAGCCAAATGAATATACCCAAGTTGTTTTTTTACAAACAGAAGAATTCCGGAAACCATATTTTTATCAGCAAGAACTTCTACACGACGATCTCTGATAACTTTTCCTTCCACTTCAAATGCAGCTAGAACAGCATCCAGTAATTTATTTTCTTTAATTAAATCATTCATAATTTAAATGTTTAGGATAGTTTACCAGTTATAATCCGGCATTTTCCAGTTTTTGATGATCTTTTTTTGATTGGTTCGGTAATGCTCTAAATTTTCACGGTATTTTTCACCATTATTTGCTTTACCTGCCATGATCAATTCCTGTAATTTTACAAAACCAGAGATTACAGCTTCAGGTCGTGGCATACATCCATTGATATATACGTCAACAGGTAAATATTGATCTAATCCATTGATTGTGTTATAGCTATCATAATACATTCCACCATTGATCGTACAAGATCCAAATCCAATTACATATTTAGGTTCCTGCATTTGTTCGTAAACTCTGATCACACGTTTTAAGGTTTTTGTAGAAAGATAACCGGTAATCAATAATACATCCGCCTGACGGGGAGTTGCAGCACCCCTAATTCCGAAACGTTCGGCATCATACCGAGATGTCATCGTTGCCGGAATTTCAATTGCACCACATCCTGTTCCATAAGCCAACACAAATAATGAATGCTTACGGGCAAAATTCTGGATATAATTTACAATTTTTTGTGAATTTTTATCATTTTCCATTTTCTTCTTCTTCTTTTAATTTATATAAACTGCCCAAAGCACTCCAATAACTCCTAGAGCTGTAGGCCATCCCCAAAAATATCTTATTGCCTGCTCTGTTCGATATCTAGGATTGATCCATCCGTAAAAAACAGGGATCATATAGAGCAAAAATGTTTTAACAAGTAATATGCCAATTCCGGCAAGTGTAGCTAAAATTCCACTATCATCTGCATTTCCAGCTCCACCAAAAAATAAGTGAACATAAAGAGTTAATTTGATAAAAGCAAAAACAGCTCCACCACTCATCATGGTTCCTAAATATTTACCTCCGAATTCTGATACGGGCCCAGAAGCTAATTCTGCAGGAGCGCCAACAATATCAAATGGTGAATAACGAAACATACCCAAAGAAGCAAACAAAGCTGCCAAAAAAGCAAAAGGATTTGCAAAAACATTCCATACGCCTGTTTCGTGTTGAATTTGTGTAAGATCCTGAACTGAAGTTGTTTGATATTGTATCATTAAGGCAACCAATGCCAAAACGAAAGGAATTTCATAACCAACCATTTGGCTCAACCCCCTGGTAACACCAATTGCGGAATTTGGATTTCCTGTTTGACCGGCACCTAGTGCCATTCCTAAAGATCCGAAAACCATCATATACAATAAGAAAATCAAATCACCATGAAATGACAGGTTTGGAAACCATAAATTACCATTTAAAATAGGGATAAACATCAATACAGTTACTGCAGCTATAATAATCCATACAGGAGCCATGTGCCCCATAAATCCGTGTGCAATATTGGTTTTTTTACTTTGTAGTTTAAGTAGATCTAAAAAGTTTTGATAAAACGGTGGTCCAAATCTATTTTGTACTCTGGCAGTTAGTTTTCTAACAATTCCACCATAGGTCATACCAACCGCAAAAGCCATAATGGTGGTTAAAATTGCTCCAAATATTTTTAATCCTAAATCTTCCATTTTAATAGTCTAAATTTCTTTAGTAATATTTTATTTTAATCTTTAATTAGCGAATAAGGTATCTTTAAGCAGTAATAAAATCACTAAAAAGATTACAACAAATATGGCATATGTTTGTCCGTTTCCAGTATAGATTTTCCTTGTAAAATCGAATAGAGCTTCAACTGCATTACCAAGATCACTCCATATTTTGTTCATGCTGCGCTTGTAAAGTGGTGCAGCAGCTCTTTCAAATGGTTTAAAGTAATCTAATTGATAAGATAGATTTTCATTTTCAGTTGGAATTTCACCACCTGTTGAAATATCTTTAGTACCTACATCTTTTGTGCCTTTATATCCTTTTATTGTTAAGAAAGCAAAAATGACAACAAAAACCACTCCAATGGACATACTGATATGACCCATATTTGATTCTAATCCCCATACATTGATCAATATTGACATATCCCAGTTTACATCATTAAACCCTAAGTAATGCATTCCATGTGCTATAGGTTCAAATAATACACCTGGAAAAGTTCCTGTGATTATTAAAATAATAGCAAGAATTACCATAGGAATTAACATAGTGACCGGAGCTTCTTTTACATGAGCTGTATCTGTTTCTTCCTGCCCGAGGAATAATCCGTAAAGGAATCTATAGCTATATAAAAATGCAGCAGTACTTGAGAAGAAAATAACGATCACTAAAAAATAATTATTTGATTCGGTAATCAAAGCCTCATACAACATCCATTTTCCTACAAAACCTCCTAATGGTGGTACACCGGCAAGTGCTATGATAGAAACCAAAGCAACAAAAAATGTCCATGGCATTCTTCTGATCAATCCGGATATTTTTGTCATATCTGTAGTTCCTGCTTGTTTTTCAACAGCACCAACCACCATAAATAATGCACCTTTAAAAACACCGTGAACGATTGCCAAAAATAAGGCAGCCATCACACCGAGTTTAGTTCCTGTGGATAAACCAACAATAATATAACCTAATTGAGCAACGGATGAGTAAGCCAGTATTTTTTTTGCATCAGTTTGAATTAAGGCGTAAATAGTAGCCATTACGGCTGTAATTCCTCCAAGCCATCCAAGTGTATAACGTAAAGCTACAATTGAACTGGCATTCTCAGTATTTGTATAAGAATAAGCGCTGGCAAGAACAAGTCCCATACCTAAGATTCCCATTTTTGACATGGCTCCTGAGAAAAGAACCGTAAATGACATTGGAGATTTTGCGTAAGCTTTAGGAGCCCAAACATGTAAAGGCATTAGTGCTGCTTTAATAGCAAAACCAACTAACAACATGATTGGAATATATATATGATCAGAAAAGCTAAATGCTCCTTTTTGCATAGCTTCAATAATGATATATGTATCATAATGTGCTTTGATAAATACTATTGCAGTAAGCATTGCATAAGCACCGATCGCACTAAAGATCATATATTTCATACCAATTTTACGAGTATTGTAACCATCATAAATCACTAACAAATAAGAGGACCAGGTCATGATCTCCCAAAAGATAAAGAAACTGATAAAATCCTGACTAAAAATAATACCGATCATACCGGCAACTGTAAGCAGGTAATTGGAATAGAAAAAACCTAATCTTTCTTTACCCTGCATATATTGTATAGAGTATAAAGAAGCTAAAGTGGATAAACCTAAAACAATCATTGCAAATAAATAAGTGTAATAGGTAACTCCGAATTGCATTTGTATTTCACCCATAGTGAACTGATAGGATTCTCCTACGGTTACCTGAGTAAAGAATAAAGTACTAACAACAGCAATGATAATAAATGTAACTACGCCGCTTATTTTAGGGATTACTTTATTTATTAGGAATACCAATAAAGCTCCTGAGAATAATAGACTTATGATTGAGAAAAAAATATTCATGTCTTTCAAATTTTCAAATTTTCAAATTATTGAATTGCTGATTCTGCATTTAAAACAAACTTGATATAAGATGCTTTATCTAATAAAATATCTGCCGCATTATGGAAATATCCAGTAACAAGATCTGGATAAACTCCTACTACTAAAATAATTACTCCTAAAACCGCCATAGCGAATAAAGCTTGTGGTGTTGGCTTATAAATTTCAATTTCATTTTCCTCTTCAGAAAAATATAATTTCCCAATTACTCTGAAATAATAAACAATCTCAACAATACTTACAGCCAAAATGGTTACAATTAAAAAGATCATATTTTTATCGGCAGCAGCGGTTAGTATATACAACTTACTCCAAAAACCGGAGAATGGAGGTAAACCTACAATTGCAAAAGCACCCAAAGCAAAAAGTATTGAAATAAAAGGTAATTTTTTATAGATTCCGTTTAGGGAGTTAATGGTTTTATCTTTTGAATTATACATTAAAATACTACCTGTCATAAACAGTAAACTTTTTATGATTGCATGGTTGAATAGTAAGAACATGGCAGCAAAAACAGCTTCTTTGGTTCCTATTCCAAAGGCAACTAAAGCCAGTCCCATTTGACCTATACTTGAATAGGCGAGCATTCTTTTTAAGTTGGTTTGTTTTAAGGCAGCAGCCTCTGCAATGATCATGGTGATCAAACCGGCTATTATCAAAAATTCATAGGCGCCATCAATATCAAAAAGTGTAAAAATAATTCTTATCAATCCGTAAACTCCGGCTTTAGCCACAATACCTGCAAATGCTACACTTGTAGGGCCTGGAGCTTGTGAATATGCATCCGGCACCCATCCGTTTAACGGGAATAATTCTGCTTCAATACCAAATCCAACAATAAATAATATAAGTATGGTTGCTTTGATTCCGGAAGGAACAGTATGCATTCTTTCGGCAATTTCAGCCATATTTAAAGTCCCTACTTGTGTGTATAAAATTAAAATTGCAAGAAGAATCAGGGTTGAGGCGAATCCACCAATAAGTAAGTATTTAAAACCTGCCTCTGCACCGTCTCTTTCTCTGTAAAAGGCAGTTAATGAGATAGCGGTAATTGCAACAATTTCTAAAAATACAAATAGGTTGAAAATATCACCGGTGATTATAATTCCGATAGCACCGGTAATCATCATCATTTGCAGAATGTTATAGGTTCTTAATTCTCCTCGGTCAATTACTTGTTTAAATCGGTATCCGTACATCCAAATCAAAAATCCGAGTACAGAAATCAGACTTACTAAAAACCCACTAAACGGAGTAATGATTAAATTGATGCCAAAAGGGGCTTTCCAACCTGCAATTACTTCAGAAACATAACCAAATTCATTAACCTGTTGCATTAGAACAACAGATATAATGATATTATAGAACATGACAAATCCAGGAATGATTCTTGGCAATTCTTTGTTTATCTTTGATAACAAAGGAATTGCAAATGCAGCAATAAGCGGCACAAATATATAATGTATGGGAGTTATTACCATTTTAAAGATTTTATTTGATCAATTTTAGCTGTATTGTGATGCTTGTATAACCTAATTACCAATGAAAGAGCAACGGCTGTAATAGCAAATCCAATGATAATGGCCGTTAATACCAATGCCTGTGGAACGGGATCTACCATTCTGTTGGCTGCATTTTCATTTCCAGGTGAAAAGATAGGAGCAGTACCATTTTGTAGATATCCTATTCCTACAAAAAGTAAGTGTACTCCTGCATCAAGAATGGTTAGACCGATAACGATCTTTACCAGATTCTTTTTTATTAATATCGCATATAAGCCAATAAGCATCAATATAATGGCAGTTCCGTAAACACTCCAAGTGATCACTTCATGATATTTTGTAAAAACTTCATTAAACTGTTCTTGCATCACTTATTTGGTTTTATTTTTAATAAAATATCTAATATTCCTGTTAATTCAACAGCAACTTTAAATCCGACAACTATATAAATAATTGGAATCAATCCACCGCTGATCAATGTATTCAATACGCCAACTTCCGGAATATTTTCAAGGAATGTATTTCCTGATAGTAATCCCCAGATTCCTATTCCTACAAAACTTAGTCCGGCTAAACTTTCTATCCAAACCATTCTATTATGATCTGTATTAAATCCTTTGTAGGATATGAGCATGAGTAAAAATCCGGTTGCTACGATCGTTCCTCCCTGGAACCCTCCTCCTGGTGTTAAATGACCGTGAATAAAAACATATATTCCTAACAAAACTATTACAGGGAACAATACCCGTGCACCTGTTCTCATTATTCTTGAAGAAGGTAAGCTTAATCGTTCTGCATCTTCCTCTTCTCTTTTTCTTCGGTATAAGATACTGGCTAAACCTGTAGATGCTAAAAATAATACAGTAACTTCTCCTAATGTATCTAAACCTCTGTAATTTACAACAATAGCGGTTACAACATTGGAAACTTTTGTTTTAACAGGAGTATTATTTAGATAATATCCAGCAACTGTTTCATTAGATGCTACTTCACCAATCCTGTTGTCCCCGAAAGGGATATCCATAAACGTTTTAGTCATAAAAAAACCAAAAACAGCTAATAATATAATGACAAATACTTTCTTCATAATTATATTTTTTTATCTTCTTTATCAATGATCTCATCTTCATCTCTTGATGTATTTCTAATAGTGATAATAAAGATGATGGTTGTTAAAGCAATTCCGATTGCAGCTTCTGTTAAAGCAACATCAGGCGCCTGTAAAAGGAAAAAGAACAAGGATAAGATCACACTCACAATTCCTGTTCCCATAACAGCAAAAAGAAGGTCTCTGTGGGTTATAGCATATATTGCAGCTGCAATAAGCAGCAATGCCATTACTATTAGTAGGATTACAAATATCATGAGTTGAATTTTTTAATTTGTTTTTTAATTGCCTTTTTATAAAGATCTATTCCACTTTTTAAATTAGGTTTGATACCTTTTCGGTAGGAGGCTCTTGCCAAGGCGTGAGAACTAAGTGGATTTGCGACTCCAATAAAAATGACGATCAAGGCTATTTTTAAAAACCAGTCGGGATGTAAAAAACCAACACCAATGATGGTACTCATTGCACCCAAAGTTGATGATTTGGTTCCTGCCTGTAACCGTGTGTACACATCAGGCATTCTATAAATTCCAAGGGCACCTAAAAAGAGAAATATTCCTCCTATAAGGATAAATGCCATTCCAATATATTCTAGTATATCATTCATAATGCTCCTTCTATATATCTTGCGATAACGATTATTCCAACAAATCCTAATACGGCATATATTAGTGCCACATCAATATAAATATATCTATCAAAAATATGTGCCAGTAAAACCATAGCCGCAGTAATTATTATTGAAAATGTATCTAAAGCCAATGCTCTGTCACCAGATCGCGGACCTTTTACAAATCGGATCATGGTAAATACGAGTCCGATGGTCATAAGTGTAAAAACGATTATATATAATAAGTTCATATCTTAAATTTAGTCTTCGTATATTTTAATTAATATTTTTTCAAAAGATTCTGCAATTTCCTTGTAGGCAACCTTTGGATCATCAGAAATAGCATCCAGCCAATGTATATAAAATGTATTTCCAATAGCGTCTATTGTAAGGGTTCCCGGTGTTAAGGTGATGGTGTTTGCCAAAACCATTCTTGCAAAACCATTGGTTAGTTTTGTCTTGAATTTGACAATTCCGGGATTGATTGGAAGGTCGGGTGAAATAACTCTTTTAGCAACATCAAAATTTGATTTGATCAGAGCTATTATGAAAACAAAAAAGTATTGAATAAAATAAAT
>JAUVCP010000106.1 GCA_030590765.1 Flavobacteriaceae bacterium
GTGTTTGATTCACAACACCATTTACCTCATTGCCAGATCTTTGATCAATTGTCATACAATTAAATCCAAGCTCATTTAATTTTGGTGCGATCTCTCGATATTCACCCCGACTATATCTTGCCTGATGATACAAAATAATAAAAGGTGCATTACTTTTATTTGTCATATATAAATCAGCTGTAATTTTAACACCATCTCTTGACTGAAATTCAATGGTTTTTCCGGTAAATTCTTTTTGCTGCGCATCAATAAATTGAATCATAAGCAACAGCCCCAATAACAATATTCCTTTCTTCATATTTACTTGGTTATTTAAAGTTTTAAAGTTAATGATATTTTACAAAATGAAATTCACTAATTAAACATAAACTATTCTGTTAGAAATAATCAAAAAATATTACATTTGTTAAATAACCTTTAAAATAATTAAAATGAAAAAAAGAGCAGGTTTATTCACCTCTATTGTATTGGTTGCATTTTCTTATATAATGCTTTCATATACAACTGAAAAAAACAATGAAAATACTGGTTTGACTGACATAGTAAGTATAGATATACCAGATGATGTAATGGCAATTATAGATAATAAATGTTATGGATGCCATAATAATGAATCTAAAAGTTCAAAAAGCAAAGGAAAATTGAATTTTGATAAATTCAAAGATGGCTATTCAAAAAGCAAAACAATCAGTAAATTGGGTAAAATCTCAAAGGATCTTCATAAGAATGAAATGCCTCCAGAAAAATTTTTAGCCAAATATCCTGACAAAACATTAACTGCCGATGAATCAAAATTGATCATTGACTGGGCAGAAGGACAACGCAAAACGCTTATCGGAGAATAATTCATTTTATACCTTAAATTTAATATTGAAAAATGGGTAAAAAGACAAAGGTTTTTATGTACATATTGGCAGGTCTGTTTTTACTAATACAGATATACCCAATGGAACAACCCAAAGTGACAGACATCAATCCAGATGATCTGCTAAAAAATATAGATGCTCCTGAAAATGTAGCATCTATATTAAGGTCAGCATGTTACGACTGTCATTCAAATGAAAGTACTTATCCTTGGTATGCCAATATTGCTCCTGTAAAATGGTGGATTTATGATCATATCAATGAAGGAAGAGAAGATTTAAACTTTTCTGTATGGAACACTTTGAGTAAGGCAGATCAAGCGGAAGCACTTGATGATATCGCCACAGCAGTCATGGAAGGGGAAATGCCATTAAAACCATATCCAATTACACATCCAAAAGCAAAATTAAGTGAAGCTGATAGACAGTCTATTTCTGATTGGACAGAAATACTTGCCGAAAAATTATTTGAATAGTTTTTTGGCAAACTTATCTAAATCCTCAAAATTTACCATTGAAATATTTTTTGAGGATTTTTACTTAAAATGCTTTTTAGACATTTCCCAATAAACATCCATTTCTTCCAGGGTCATTTCTGAAAGCTGCATACTCTTTTTTGCTGTCTCTTTTTCAAGAAACTGAAAACGTTTAATAAATTTTTTATTCGTCCTCTCTAGAGCACTTTCAGGATCTACTTTGATAAATCTTGCATAATTAATCAATGAAAACAGCACATCACCAAATTCTGCTTCTGTTTTGGATTGATTATTTTCTTTAACTTCATGATAAAGTTCAAATATTTCTTCTTGAACCTTTTCGAACACCTGTTCTGAATTGTCCCAGTCAAATCCTGCCGAGGCTGCCTTATCCTGAATTCTACTGGCTTTTACCATTGCAGGTAAAGATCTTGGAACACCTTCTAAAATAGATTTTCGACCTTCTTTTAATTTAAGCTTTTCCCAGTTTTTTGCAACTTCTTCTTCTGTATCTACTTTTAGATCTCCAAAAACATGTGGATGCCTGTGAACCAACTTTTCATTGATGGAATCTATCACATCTGCAATATCAAAGGATTGGGATTCTGAGGCAATTTTGGCATAAAATACAATATGCAGCAGCAAATCACCCAATTCTTTTTTGATCTCAGGTAAATCATTATCTAAAATAGCATCACCCAATTCATAGGTTTCTTCAATGGTTAAATGTCGTAAAGACTCGTAGGTTTGCTTTTTATCCCAGGGGCATTTCTCACGAATCTCATCCATGATATCTAACAATTTACCAAATGCCTCTAATTGCTGTTCTCGATTATTCATTATTTTAATTGTCGGATTTCAATATTTTCAATTTTCATTCTTTTTTCCATCCATTTTTGAAATTTCTTTTCCTGAATCTTTATTTCTTTATCTTTTAATTTTGAATTCCATCTAAGATAGAAAACTGAAATAGTATCAATTCTTTTAAAGTTTGTTTTTATTTCTCTGGCAAAAGCCAGCTCTTTAACATCTTCATAATTGATATGAATTTCCTCAGCAAGTTTTCCTACGTGAACCTCTTTTTTATAATACTTTCTCAGGTCTTTTTCAAGTTCTCTTATCCGTTCTTCTTTCTCAGATATTGTCTCTTCTTTTACAGATAATAATTCATGACTGTTGATATATAAATTCTTAATTTCATCTATATCCTCTCTTACTCCGGAATGAGTCTGACTTTGAAGTATGATTAGCTTTGTGTTTTTTAAACCAAATTCACTCATAGAATTTTCCCATCGATCAATATCTTTATTCCCATATTTTTTTCCGAAAACATAAAGTTCTATTTCATTTTCATCATAATGAATACTTTCTTTATTTTTTCCTATAATATGAACACCCTCATCTTTAATACTTTCAATAAAATTATTTGCTTGCCCAAAATATCTTTCTTCAATATATAATTGATAAAACAAATAAATGCTAAACAACAATATAGCTGTCGCAACAGTATAAGCCAATTGTGAAATTCTTTTCCGTTTTGTTTTAATCAGATATACGACCATTGGAAAACGCAAATACTTTGTTATTGCAAAAGCAGCCAAAGCAATAAAAGTAGAATTGATTGAAAAAAGAAATAATGCTCCACCAAAATAATTAAAATTACTTGTAGCCAGTCCAAAACCAGCTGTACATAATGGAGGCATTAACGCAGTAGCTATAGCCACACCGGCAACAGTATTAAATTGTGGCCTAGGTCTACTTATTGCTATAACCAAAGCTAATCCCCCCGAAATAGCAATTAAAACATCTCTTACATCTGGTTTTGTTCTTGCTATTAATTCCGGAGTTTCTTGTTGAAAAAGTGGTATACTAAAAAATAAAAAGGAAGTCAAAATACTTAAAACCACCATTACTGCAAAGTTGATCAATGAAGACCTCAAAGTATCCACATCATTTATTCCCACAGAAAACCCTATACCTAAAATTGGTCCCATTAGTGGTGAAATTAACATAGCACCAATTACAACGGCAGGTGAACTTATGTTCAAACCAATAGAAGCAATAATAATAGAAAAAACCAGGATCCAGGCCGTTTGACCTTTCATCGAAATACCTTTTTTAATAGACTCGGCAGTCGCTTCTTTATCTGTTCCAGCTTTTATGTTCAAAAGCTCAGAAAAAAAACTTTTTGTACTTTGTGAAAAACTTTTAAATTCCTTCTTGATATCTTCCTTCTTTTCCTCTATTTTTTCATCCTGAATCTCATCCTGTATCTTCTCTTTTTGCTCTTGTTCCTTTTCTTTTTTCTCTATGTCTTCTTTTTTTTCTTCCATATTTGGCTGCAAAAATTATTTAACTGAGTAAAGCTACTAAAAATTAATCTTTGTTTAACTTTTCCTGAGCTTCTTTTGACAGTTGTTTGATCTCCTGTTCAGCAGATTTTGGTATGATCAATAAAGTGTCATTTGTTTCCACAATAATGAAATCACTTAAACCTTGAAGCACAACTTTCTTACCTGTTTGAGTGCGAACAATATTGTTATTTGAATTTTTAAATATAGTTCTTGCACTGATTACTGCATTATTATTCTCATTTTTATCGAGTTTATCAAATAGAGACCCCCAGGTTCCCAGATCATTCCATCCAAAATCTACCGGCAATACATACACATTCTTAGCCCCTTCCATAATTCCGTAATCAATGGAAACATTCTCTGCTTTAGCATAATGATTATCTATAAATTCAGATTCTTTATTCGTATTCCAATAAGAATTTCCTTGATTAAACAAAGAGCACATTTCGCCAAGACTACTTTCAAATGCCTTAATAATGCTTTTTACACTCCAAATAAATATACCGGCATTCCATAAATAATCTCCCTGAGCAATAAACTTTTTAGCAGTTTCCTTATTGGGTTTTTCTGTGAAGTTTTTTACTTTTTTGATCGCTTTTGCGGAATCTTCAAATTGTATATAACCATATCCAGTATTCGGACCCGAAGGTTTGATTCCCAAAGTCATTAAAATATCCTGCTCTTCACAAGCTTTAAAAGCGGTTTCTACATTTTTAACAAATTCTTCTTCGTTTTCAATAAAATGATCAGAGGGAGCAACGATCATCACTGCATCCGAGTTTTGATCGTTGATCTTTAATGCACTGTATAAGATACAAGGTGCCGTATTTCGCATTGCCGGCTCTAATAAAACCTGGTTTTCATTTATATCAGGCAAATGATACAATACCAGATCTTTGTATTTTTTATTGGTAGCTATCAATATATTTTCTGAAGGAATTAATTTACTTAATCTATCAAATGTATTTTGAATCAATGATCGACCTGTTCCTAACATATCATGAAACTGCTTAGGATTCTCTTCTGTACTTACAGGCCAAAATCTTGAGCCCACTCCTCCTGCCATGATTACGGCATAATAATTCTTATTCATAAATTTAATTTAAACTATTGTTCAATTTTATTTTTTAACGAGATCAACCTCTGCATTTGCATGGAATAAATACTTTTTCCCTGTATGCAATTCTGTACACTCATGTCTGGTTCTTCGTTTATTTCCTTTTACAAAAATTCGCTTGTTATGTACAAATTTAGCTGATAAAGGAATCTCAAAGATCAAATGCTTTCCATTCTTTTCATCGTATTTTTTTAATGCTAAAGCCAAATGAACATCTGCATCTGTGCTGGCTTTTGGATTCATCATATATCTGGCCAGTACTCCCATAATTTCATTTGGAAAAATTTCAGGATTTAAAAAGGGCAACATCAAATGCTGAAAATTTCTTTTCCATTCCAAACCGTGAGGTTTTACCCTTTTGTGTTTTTTATAGGTTACTAAATGTGCAATTTCATGCACTAAAGTCAGTAAAAATCGATATGAATTCAAACCGTAATTAATAGTGATCTGATAATTACCATCTGGCATTTTTCTAAAATCACCATGTTTTGTACTCCTATTATTTACAATTTTTAAATAACAAGGATGCTGATCTAATAATTCAATTATTAAATCAACCGACTTTTCCGGAAGGTATTTCGATAAAATATTTTTGTATTCTTTCAAAGAGTTATTTGTTTTATTGAACAAGTATTCGAAAGTTTAATAGCAAAGTTTATATAATTTATTATAAATCAACCCAAACAAAAAATTTGGGTTGATTTTTATTGTCTTAAACTACCTAAGAATTAGTGTTTATGGTCGTGTTCTTTAAAATAATCATGTTCAAAATCATTAACTTTACCTTGTAAAGATTTTATCAGTTTCAGATCTGTTGATTGCTTCGTTTTCATGGCACAAACAGCAATTTTATGCAATAATTCAAGCTGATTTAGATACTTTTTATAGGCTTCTAAATCATCAGATGATTTGACTTTGATACGTTGATGTAAAAAGTACTGACTTACTATTTCTTGTATTTTAATGGCATGATCTTCTTTGTTCATTACCCAACGAACCAGTTGATTGTAATTTGGTTTTTCTTCTTTTGATAGTTCGTTTATTAAATTCATTGATTTTTCTATGGTTGCAATGTGTTCATTTATTAGTTTGATACGAAGTTCGTCTGCATAAATTCCACAAGGTATCTCACAATGTGGTGGTGCTTCTGCTTTGCTTGAAATGGTTTGGCTATCATCGTATATATTCTCTAAAGTTAATGAATTATACGATAGTTGTGCTTGCAGGTTTAACGTACCTACAAAGCTAAGTAAGAGTATTCCTATAAAAATGTGAATAGTTTTTTTCATGGGTTTTAATGTTTAGTTAAATATAAAATTCAAAAGAAGTATAAATTTCCTCTGATTGTAATTTTTATTCTAAAGACTGCTTCAAAATCTTAAATTATTTTTTAAATAACGGCTTGTATTTCTTTCTACAATCGTAAACAAACCAAATATTTATTGCTAAGATCATGATTGACATGGGCATTCTTTCAGGTGCATCTTGTATTAAGTGAAATAAAAATATTCCAATATTTACAGGCAATAAGACTATACTACCCAAAGCTCTAAATCTAGGAATCATTAGTAGAATACCCCCAATAATTTGAGAAATTCCTATCATTTCCCAAATCCATCCGCTTTCTACAAGTGCTCTCATCGTTGCTTTTGCTGCATCAAGCATCTCTGGTTTTGGCATATATTTCAAATCTTTTGGCAATAGTTTATTTATCCCTGTATTGGCAAGTAAACCTCCAAATAAAATGCTTAGAATTAAATTTATTTTTTGTTTCATTATAATTAAATAGCTAAAGATTAAGTGTTTCCAAAATAATATTATATATTCTTAAATAATTTTCCTCCTGAAATTAGTTTTATCTTTGTTTTTATAAATAGTGTAAAAAAAATTCGTTGCCCAAGAATAAATCCCCAAATATATAGAAACATATTAAAAACGGGCAAAATAATAATGATGAATACTAACAATTTTATCCAAAAAGGATCTTCTTTTCCGATACCCAAAAGCCCATCAATAAATCTATGTGTATAAAGCGTTGAAAATCCAGATAAAGCAAATACGGTAAGGATAACAAAAACGACCCATCCGTTAGTTACTCCCCATCTGGTTTTTAATATTTCTATTAATCTCTTCATTTATTATTAATTCGTCCATTTGTTCCATTAAAATGATTTTATCATCTGCGATTATTTCCTATAAGGTTTTTTTTACTTTTTATATTAAAAAAACGGAACTATAAATTCACAATTCTGTTATGGTGTTGAGCTAGAAACTTGTAATACTTTTCCGTTATAGAATTTATTTCCTGTTAAAGCAAAATTAGCAATATAATTTGCCATTTCAGTTGCTGTCATTTGAGCTTTATAAT
>JAUVCP010000034.1 GCA_030590765.1 Flavobacteriaceae bacterium
AAAAAAATACAAAATAAACTCCGTTTCTAATTGCTTTATTGAGATACATCATATCATTATTTTCTTTAACTGGTAACAAGATCATACAACTCTTCATATTGAGGAAGGATTTTTTTAATGGTAAAGTTTTTAGAAAAAGCAAGAGCTTTGTCCTTAAACTCATTCAATCTGTTTTCATCTTCCAAAATATAAATAGCATTTTTTGCCATTTCATCTACATCTCCAACATCACTTAAATAACCTGTTTTCCCATCCAAATTCACTTCGGGCAAACCTCCGGTATTAGAAGAAATCACCGGGGTTCTAGCTGCCATTGCCTCTAATGCAGCCAATCCAAAACTTTCTGTTTCTGAAGGTAATAAAAAAAGATCAGTAAAACACAGGATTTTTCTAACTTCATCACTTTTACCTAAAAACAGGATTTTTTCTTTTATTCCTAGTTTTTTTGCAAGTCGCTCTGCCTTCTCCCTCTCCGGCCCATCTCCTACCATTAGAAGTTTAGCTGATATTTTTGATTGAATTTTATAAAAAATATCAATTACGTCGTTAACTCTTTTAACCGGCCTAAAGTTACTAACATGCGTAATAATTTTCTCATCAGATTTTGCCAGAGTTTCACGAATACAATCATCATCATTCCAGTCTTTTTGCATTTCAAAATCAATAAAATTATAGATAACTTCAATTTTGTTATAAATATTAAATAATCGTAAAGTATCACTTCTTAAACTTTCGGAAACAGCAGTTACCACATCTGAATTATTAATGCTAAATTCTACAGCAGTTTTATATACGGGATGACTACCCACAAGGGTAATATCTGTTCCGTGAAGAGTAGTAATAATAGGAATTGTTATTCCTTTCTGTTCCAGCATTTGCTTGGCCATATAAGCTGCATAGGCATGAGGTATGGCATAATGTACATGCAAAAGATCCAGTTCATATTTTTCAACCACTTCTACCAATTTACTTGATAAAGCAAGCTCGTAGGGCTGATAATGAAACAGTGGATAATCCTCCATAAACACTTCATGAAAATGTAAATTCGGATTTAAAAAATCTAACCGTACCGGCTGGTGAGATGTTATAAAATGCACATTATATCCTTTATGAGATAATGCCATTCCAAGTTCCGTAGCCAAAACTCCACTACCTCCATATGTTGGATAACAAACAATTCCTATATTCACTTTACTATTTTATTTTTTGATTCTTTATATTTTATTTTGAGCTATAAGTCGGTACAAGCTTGACATCTTACATGCTAAGGTAAATTATTCAATAAAAATAATTTTACATTTTCACCCATGATCATTTTTATTTCCTTTTCGGAAAAATCTAATTTTAATAATTCTTCAACAATCAATGGTAAACCGGTAATATCAAATGGTGTGGTTACCGACCCATCAAAATCTGAACCTAATGCCACATGATCTACTCCTATCAGATCAGATGTATATTTAATTGCTTTAGCAGTAGCTGTGGCATCTGTTCCACAAACAGCCTGTTCAAACATGGCAATTCCAACTAAACCTCCTGAATTTGCGATGGCTTTTAAATGTTTATCTGATAAATTCCTAACATTATCACAGGTTCCTTTTACTCCTGTATGAGATGAAAGGATTGGGCGATCAGTGATCTTCAAAATATCATCAATAATTTGTGGTGAAGCATGAGCAATATCAATGATCATATTTAATTCAATCATTTTTTTGATTACATCTTCACCAAATTCAGTCAATCCTGCACCGGAAATCCCATGTACTGATCCACCTAATTTATTATCAAAAAAATGAGTAGGAGCCATCATTCTTACTCCGCTATCAAATAAAACCTGAATATTCTCAATTTTTCCATCCAGAGCATGCGCTCCTTCTACACCTAAAAAACCTGCTGTGATATTTTTGTTTTGTTTGCGATCAGACAAGTAGTTTTTAAAATCAGATCCCGAGGTGATGACTCTAAATTTACCATTAGAATCTTCTGCAAATTCAAACAGACTTTCGCATTGATAAATTGTTCTTTTTGTTAAACTATTGGTTGGCCTGCCCTGCACGAGATAAAGTGCTGTAATATTATCAGATTCACCCGTATTTTTATCAAAATTTTGACCTTTGGGTGATTTAGTAACAATTGTAAAAGATTGAATACCAACATTTGCTTTCAATAATTTTGGAATATCTACTTGTCCAAAATTATTGTCTTTAAGTAAATTACGTTTCCATAACAAGGCATCACAATGCAAATCGGCAATAAAATCCAATGAATTGTAGAGGCTCTGTGCTTTTTCAGAAACTTGATACGGCGGATTATTCCTTATTTTATTATGTGATTTATCAATTATTTTTGGAACAAATAAGGTCGCCAAATAATAAATTGCCAAGATAAATATAAATGTAAATCCTATTAGTTTAAATGCTTTATTCATTATCAATATTTATTAAAAATTAAAGATAAATTGTATTTTTGTCATTTGTAAAAATATAATATTTAATGGAGTTTGAATCGTTTTTATCATTAATTTCTAAAATAGATCAAGGAAAACTTGGCGGCTTTCATTCTCATAAAAAAATGATCCCCAAGGAAAGAATAAACTTTCCACAAAATAAAATATTGGAATTAAACCCTCGTAAAGCGGCAGTTTTAGCTCTTTTTTACCCTGATATGAATAAAGAAACTAAATTTTTACTAACTTTAAGGGCAAATTATGGGGGAGCACATGCATCACAAATTAGTTTTCCGGGAGGAAAATTTGATGTTTCAGATAAAGATTTGAAAAGAACAGCATTACGTGAAACATTTGAAGAAGTTGGAATTCAAGGCGATCGTATTCAAATTTTTAAGCAAATGAGTGATACATATATACCTCCAAGTAATTTCTTGGTGAGCCCGTTTATTGGTGTACATTATAAAACACCAACTTTTAACTTTAATCATGAAGTAGAAGAGTTAATTGAAGTAAAACTAGCTGATTTATTAAATGACAAAGCAATAGCAATTAAAAATTTATCAACAAGCTATATGAAAAATATTGATGTACCCTGTTATATATTAAACAATTACACGGTTTGGGGGGCAACTGCCATGATTTTAAGTGAAATAAAAGACTTCGTAAAATCAATATAATCAATAATTTTTTTAAGTTTGCTGTGCAAATAATTAAAAATGGCTTTATTTAAAAAAGATGTTTTTGGAAATAGTTTATTTCTCAAAAAGAGCTTGATACGTGTATTGGGTCTTATTTCTCATAGAAGATACCGTGGTTTTAATGAATTACATATTGAAGGATCAGAGATTCTTCGAGATCTTCCCGAAAACAATGTTTTATTTGTTGCCAATCATCAAACTTATTTTGCTGATGTAACGGCAATGTTTCATGTTTTTAACGCTTCACTTAGCGGAAGAGTTGATAATATTAAAGATGTTGGTTATTTATGGCATCCTAAATTAAATCTTTATTTTGTTGCTGCTAAAGAAACCATGCGTTCTGGTATACTTCCTAAGATCATGGCCTATGGTGGTGCTATATCTATTGAAAGAACATGGAGAGAAAAGGGGAAAGATGTAAAAAAACAGGTGAAACTTTCAGATGTTTCTAATATTAGCAAAGCCTTAGAAGATGGATGGGTAATAACTTTCCCGCAAGGTACCACAACTCCTTTTAAACCAATACGAAGAGGTACCGCGCATATTATCCGGCAAAACAAACCTATCGTTATACCAATTGTAATTGACGGTTTTAGAAGATCATTTGATAAAAAAGGCTTGGTGATCAAAAAAAGAGGAATACTTCAATCTATGGTAATTAAAAAACCTCTTGATATTGATTACGATAATGATTCCATTGCTGACATCGTTGAAAAGATTGAATATGCAATTGAACAACATTCTTCATTCTTAAAAGTGACTCCTGTTGATGATTATGACAAACATGAAAAGGAGCTCAACAAGCAAAGAGAATTTTGGGATATGTATTGATCTTATATTTTACCTTTCTTTACTCATAATATCTTTTACTTCTGATTTGTAAACCTTTTTATTTATTCATATAAATTATTTTGATAGATTTATTATCTTTATCAAAAATATTTATACATGACGATTACACAATTAAAATATGTTTTAGCTGTTGCTGAATTTAGAAATTTCACTATTGCAGCAGAAAATTGTTTTGTTACTCAGCCCACACTATCCATGCAAATTCAAAAATTAGAGGATGAGCTAAATATCACCATATTTAACCGAAAAAAAAAGCCAATTGAACTTACGTTGATTGGGGAAAAAATAATTAAACAGGCCAAGTTAATCGTTAATGAAAGTAATCGGATCAATGATATTGTTGATCAGCAAAAAGGTTTTATTGGAGGTGAATTCAAACTGGGAATTATTCCTACGATCATGCCTACACTACTACCCTACTTTTTAAAGATTTTTCTTAATAAATTTCCAAAGGTAAAATTGATCATTCAGGAATTAACTACTTATCAAATTATAAAAAAAATAAGTGATGGTCATTTAGATGCTGGTATAGCAGCTACTCCACTTGAAAATGAAGCTATTAAAGAAAGGCCTCTTTATTACGAACCCTTTGTTGGATTTGTATCACCTGATCATAGGTTATTCAATAAAGAATATATCACTGAACAAGATCTTGATATAAATGATATTTTACTTTTGGAGGACGGACATTGTTTTAAAAATAATATTGTAAATATATGTCAAAGCTCTTCAAATACCGATAATTTACATTTTCAACTGGAAAGCGGAAGTATAAAAACACTGATCAAATTATCAAAAGAAGGTTTAGGAATGACCCTAATACCCTATTTGCACACCTTAGATCTTTCAGATGAAGATCAAAAATATTTAAAGCAGTTTAATAATACGGTTCCTGCCCGTGAGGTAAGTCTGATCTATCACAAATCACAATTAAAAATGCAAATGATTGAAGCCTTAAAGACAACTATTGATGGTGTAATTCGTGGCGCTATCTCTTTTCAAGATGTTAAGATTATCAGTCCGTTGAACAAAAAAAAGGAGTTAAAATAACTCCTTTTATTGTTTAATAACCGACATGCACACATATAATTCTGGCTTATTTCTTGTAAATTGCACTAGCCAAATTTTCAATTCTTCAATTTCAAATGGTAACAATCGTATTAAAGCCTTTTCCAGTTCTTTACAAAATAATTCTGCATCGAAACTAACTTTTTTAAGAACTGTTTTGGTGTATTCGAATATTGCTCTTGCCATATTATTAAATTAATTATAATTAGAACGGTAATATTTATTACATATTACAAAATAAATACCAAATATTATAAATTTGTTGAAAACTTCTTCAACTAATAAAATACTTAACTTTTTAGCTTTTCTAATTTTTCCATTAATTCTACTGACTTAGACTTTAAACTATCTTTAATTTCTTTAAAATGTACTTTAAAATTATCAACATCCTTTTTATTCATTTTCGCAACCAATTCATCAAATGTAGTAATTGCCTCATCTATGATCTTTTCAGCTTTAGCAGAAACTTTTTCTTCAGCTTCGGTTTGAAACACATAACATTCTTCAATTACTCCAGATAATGTATCGTTTATCTCTTTTTTAAATTTCTTTATACTTGCCATAATTCAATTATATTTATTTTTTTCAAATTTATGATTTTTTATACAATTTATTGATATAAAATCTTATTACATTTTTTCGTTTTTTAACAATTTATTGGCTTTCACCAGATCTTCCGGTGTATCAATTCCCGCACCCATAAAACCAATTTCTACCATTTTAATTTTTTTTCCATACTCTAAAAAACGAATTCCTTCAATTTTCTCAGCTGCTTCCAAATATCGCATAGGTAATTTATAAAAATCCAAAATAGCCTTCTTTCTAAAAGCATAAATTCCAATATGTTTAAAGTATTTCAAATTAAAATCCTTATCTCTTGGATATGGTATGGGAGATCGTGAAAAATACATAGCAAAGTCATTTTGATCTACAATAACCTTAACATTATTTGGGTCTGTAATATCTTTCCAGTCCGTCAATTCCTTCATCAATGAAGCCAAATCAATTTGCTTGGCATCATCTCCTTTAAATACATTCAATACCTTTTGTAAAGGTTCTTTCATCACAAAAGGTTCATCACCTTGTACGTTCACCACAATATCAATATCTAAATTCTCAACAGCTTCAGCAATTCTGTCTGTACCACATTCATGTTCTTTTATGCTTTTAATTGTTTTACCACCATATTTTTTAATCACATCTATAATAGTATCATTATCAGCCACAACATAAACATCATCAAAAAGATTGGTTGCAACAGTTGCTTCATAAGTACGAACAATTACAGGTTTTCCACCCAGATCAGACATTAATTTCCCGGGAAATCTTGTTGCTCCATATCTTGCAGGGATCATTGCTATTATTTTCATTCTAAACAGGTTTTAATAAGATTCACATTTTTTTAATTCATAAAGATCCGGAAATGTATATCTCCAATAATTCAGAATATTCATTAGATTCTATTCCCAATCTATTGACATTTGCCGGAACCAAAATAGTCTCACCATAATCTAAATTTTCAGAAAAATCCTCACCAACCAATCGTACACCATTACCTCCAACACACATATAAATTACAAAAGAATCCTTATCTGAATTATCAATATATAATGCATCATTAACAGAAATAAAATTGGTTGTAAAATACTTACAATCAACGGTATTCACGATATCATTTATTTTTTTGGTATAAGATGATCTATAACTGTTTTTAACCGAAAAATCAATGGCATCCATTGCCTCTTCAGTATGAAGATCTCTGTAATTTCCCTGATCATCTTTTCTGTGATAATCATAGATCCTGTAAGTTAAATCACTGGTTTGTTGAATTTCAGCTAAAAGAACACCGGCACCTATTGCATGTACCAATCCGGTAGAAATAAAATAAACATCTCCTTTATCTACCTCATCCTTATTTAATATATCAACTAAAGAATTATTCTTTAAATGCATTAAATATTCTTCTTTGCTTACTTCTTCTTTAAAGCCTACGAGCAATTCCCCTCCTTTATCTGCCTGCATTACATACCACATTTCAGTCTTTCCAAACGAATTATGCCTTTTTTTTGCCAGCTCGTCATTAGGATGTAACTGAATACTCAAAACATCTTTGGCATCAATATATTTGATCAGTAAAGGAAATTGATCCCCAAATTGCTTGTAGACCTTCTCTCCTACCAGATCACCTTTATATTCAGATATCAGATCATGTAATGATCTCCCTTTTAAAAATCCATTAGTAACTACGGAGATATCCTCCTCAAAATCTGATATTTCCCAGCTTTCTCCAATATTTTCTTTATCAGAATCTTTATTCAACATTTTAGAAAGCTTTGCACCGCCCCATATTTTCTCTTTTAATATAGGTTCAAATTTTAAAGGATAATTTATTTTCATTAATTCATTTCTTTAATGATTGATAAAGATTCTGTTATATGTTTTTCTGCTTTGGTCATACTATTAAATATATAAACAACTTCGCCCTCTTTATTCACTATATAAGTAACTCTTCCAGGAATCATCCCTAAAAAACTCTTAGGCACTCCAAAAAGTTTCTGTACTTTTTTATCGGTATCTGCAAGTAAGGTAAAGGGTAAATTATATTTATTAGCAAATTTTTTATGTGACGAAACATTATCAGAGCTAATTCCAATTACTTTAACTTTCAAATCTGTAAAAATTTTAAACTCATCACGAAAAGCACAAGCCTCTGTTGTACAACCCGGTGTGTCATCTTTAGGATAAAAATAAATAACCATTATTTGTTTACCACGGAAATGACCTATATCAAAATCAACATTATTTTGATCTTTTAATACAAAATCCGGAATCTTATCTCCAATCTTTAATTTGCTAGTCTGACTCATTACTTTATTAAATGTAAATATAGATAATACGGCAACCAATAATATGATCAATATTTTTTTCATGATACAAATATCAACATTTTATCAGAACCTTCATTAGACCTAAGATTTAATTTACAGAATGTATAATTTGATTAGCTTTGTCTTTTAAAAAAACAGAATGAAGAATTTTATAAAAAATCTACCTAAAGCAGAATTGCATTTGCATATTGAAGGTTCCTTTGAACCTGCCCAAATGTTTGAAATTGCAAAACGAAATAAAATAGAAATACCTTATAAAACAGTTGAAGAGATTGAAAAAGCATATAAATTTGACTGTTTACAGGATTTTTTAGATATATATTATCAAGGAGCTAGTGTTCTTATTTATGAACAGGATTTTTATGATCTCACTTATAGCTACCTAGAGAAATGTTCAGCACAAAATGTGAGGCATACCGAGATCATGTTCGATCCACAAACGCATACGGAGAGAGGAATATCATTTGAAATAGTTATCAATGGTATTTCAAGAGCATGTGAAGATGCAGAAAAGAATTTGAATATTTCTTCTTATTTGATCATGAGTTTTTTGAGGCATTTATCAGAAGAAGATGCCTTTAAAACGTTAAATCAATCACTTCCATTTAAAGATAAAATTAAAGCTATTGGATTAGATTCATCCGAAATTGGAAATCCTCCATCCAAGTTTAAAAATGTGTATAAATCTGCTATTGAGGAGGGATATATTCCTCTTGCTCATGCAGGTGAAGAAGGTCCTCCGGCATATATCTGGGAAGCTCTTGATATTTTAAGTATCAAACGTATTGACCATGGAAACAACTGCTTGCAAGATGAGAATCTTATTAAAGAGATCATAAAACGTGATATTGCACTAACAGTATGTCCGCTTTCCAATATAGCTTTACAGGTTGTTAAAGATCTAAAAGATCATCCTTTAAAAAAGATGATGGATCTTGGATTGAAAGTAACGGTCAATTCTGATGATCCGGCTTATTTTGGAGGCCAAGTCAATCAGAATTATATTGAAATTCAAAAAGCTTTGGGTCTTAGTAAAGACGATTTAGTCATATTGGCTAAAAATTCATTTAATTATTCTTTGCTATCGAACAAAAATAAAGAAGAATATACAAAAAGTTTAGATGAATATTTTGAGATTAATAAATAAATTGACTGGGTATTTTTAATTATACATTTATAACTTTTGTGTAACTATTATTTACTTTAATTTTCCTATTATATGTATTTTTGCTGCTTAATCACAAATAAAATATTATGAAACGAAATTTATTATTAATAACAGCAATATTAGTTGCAAATCTTTCTTTTGCACAATTTTATGTGTCAGGAAGTGCAGGATATGCATTTGGAAGCGCAGAAGAAAAACTTGGTGAAACTATTACAACAACCCATACAGAAAACTCTTATGGTAGTTATGGTAATGGTACAAATTTTCAAATGAGATTTGGCTATTTTTTCAATGATACATTTGGTGTTGACCTTGGGTTTGCATATTTACATGGAGCAGATCAAACCGTAGCAAAAGTTGAATTACCAGGATACAGAGAAACAGATGCTATTGCACGCGCACGTGCTTATGGTTTCTCTCCTTCTTTAGTTTATAAGTTTACAGAAAATTTATATGGTCGATTTGGAGCTCTATTAAAATTAGGTGGGAAAACTGAAGCTGTTGTTTATGATAAGGCTACTTTACCAAACCCTGAAGCACTTGGATTACCAGCTGGAAGTTATTCGGAAACTAACTATGTAGAAGACTATCATGGACATTTACCTTTGGGATTTGTAGGTGCATTTGGATATAAATATGACTTTGCAAATAATTTTAGTGTATTTGCTGAGGCAGAATATATGGGAATCAGTATAAAAAGAAATGATTCAGAAATTCAAAGTTTTAATACGGATATTAAATTACCTGATGGAACAACTGCTGTAGAAGGGTTTTACACTTTAGATAACCTACCGGAAGGAAAAGTTATTAAAACAGAATATCTTGATGAATTACCAAATAATAATACAGATCCATCAAAACAATTGTCTCAAAAAGTACCTTATTCTTCTTTTGGAATCAATTTTGGAGTTACTTATAATTTCGGAAAATAGTATTGTTATAAAATAGTGCAATACAACAATATATAATTTCTTAAAAAATACTCTGCATTTTGACAGAGTATTTTTTTTTGATCAAAATCAAGTTATTCCTCCCTTATTTTTAATATGCCCCCTAATTTCGGAAGATATTTCCTCAATGGGTTTATTCGTAACATTGATTATAGTCCATTCAGGATGCATTCTATAAATCCTGCTTGCATAATTCAATTCTTTTTGCACATGTGACGGACTTGCATATTCACCTGTTAATCCACCTAAATATTTCTCTCTTGTTCGTCTTAATCTCGCTAATTTATTTGGAAAAGTTGTTAAACAAAAAACCCGTTCAGGTGGTAATTTAAAAACTATTTCCGGAAAGGGAAATCCTAAAATGATAGGTACATTTGCAACCTTCCACCCTTTATATGCCATATAAACGCTCAACGGAGTTTTAAAAGTTCTGGATACACCTAACAAAACAATGTCAGCCTTATCCAATTCATCAACATGTTGCCCATCATCATGACGAAGAGCAAACTCTATTGCTTCAATTCGTTGAAAATATGCCTTGTTTAACTTATGAAATATTCCAGGTCTTTCTGTTGGTTTATCTTCAAAATGATGAGATAACTGTGCCAATAAAGGTCCCATTAGATCAATGGTACGTATATTATAAAGACGCCCTTTTTTAAGTATAAAATGACGTAAATCTCTGGATACAAGTGTATGAATAATAATTCCTTTAAATTCTTCTGCCTCATTGATCACATCCAAAATCTGTTGCTTAGTCCGTACATTTGGTCTCACATGTGACTGAATTTCAATCAATTCAAATTGAACCAAAACTGAAGTTAAGGATTGTTTAGCTGTTAATCCAGTACCATCTGAAACTATAAAAACATTTTGAAGCATAAACT
>JAUVCP010000254.1 GCA_030590765.1 Flavobacteriaceae bacterium
CTGATTCTATAAAGGAAATGTTTGCTAATTCACAGGATATTGACTTTGATTTTGATGTAAAAGAAGAATATGAAATTATAGTAAAATCCGGACAAAAATCAAAAGCTGTTTTGATGAAGTCTATTGAACAACATGCTAAAATTTGTACCGAAAACAGTGAAGATGTATTTGATGCGCATATTTTATCACGAGAACTGCATGATGACATTGAGTTTAGAATTAAACAATATTCCTATTGTATATTAAAAAGCTCCAATAACTATATCAAATGGCTGGAAGAAGATTATAAACGACAGTTAAGAGTAAAGATTAGTCAATTATTTCATTAAATTAGTGTCACTAAGTGGAATTAAGTCAGTTGGTAATTCAAATATTTCCAAGCCGAAATAAGGAACTGCAGCAATGATATGATCAAAAATATCAGCCATGATATATTCATAATTTTGCCATCTTTTATCACTACTAAATGCATAAATTTCAATAGGTAAACCTTGTGTTGTTGGTGCCAGATGCCGGGTCATGATCATCATATCTTTATTGATTCCGGAATGGTTTTCAATATAGGTTTCTACATATTTTCTAAACACGCCAATATTGGTTAGATTTCTTCCATTGATAAGTAAATCTTTATTGAAATTATTATTGGTATTGTATTTATCAATATCTTCACTTCTATTTTTTAAATAAGCAGATACTAATTCAATTTTTTTAAGTTTAATAACCTCATCTTTAGAAAGATACTTTACGCTATTTAACTTAATAATTACAGCTCTTTTGATTCTTCTCCCTCCTGAACTTTCCATGCCCCTCCAGTTCTTAAACGAATCAGAGATTAAGGCATAAGTTGGAATAGTTGTGATGGTTTTATCAAAATTCTGCACCTTTACGGTGGCCAGATTGATTTCAGTAACATTACCATCAGCTCCATATTTTTCAAAGGTGATCCAATCACCAATACGAACCATATCATTGATGGAAACCTGAATACTTGCAACAAAACCTAAAATAGTATCTTTAAAAACTAAAAGTAAAACAGCAGATGCTGCCCCTAATGCAGTGAAGAATTTCCAGATCTCAGCCCCGTTAATAATTACAATAATTGATATAAGACCGGCAATCCAAACAAAGATCATGATTACCTGGATAAAACTCTCAATAGGTTTATCCTTAAGTCTTGGTAAAGTTCTAAAATAATCTTTAACAGAATTTAGTGCACTTTTTATTACAATAATAATGAGTATTACATATACCACTTTTACTATTTTGGAAATAATAATCTCAGTAGTATCAAAATCCGTAAAAATTATTGGAATAAGATATAAAGCAACAAAAAAGGGAACAATATGTGCTATTTTCTTAAAAAAATTATTCTCAATTAAAATATCGTCAAAATTTGATTTTGTCTTTTCAGCAATTTTATGGAAAAAATTTAACGATATTTTATTGATGGCCAAATCAATAATAGATATGATGATCAACGAAATAATCAAAAGGACAATCATATTTAAATACCTTGCCCGTATTTCAGATAAACTCAATTCAATGAAATAGTTATAAAATAAATGATGTAAATTATCCATAATAATCAAATCTGTTTTTAAAGTTGCAAAAGTACATGGATTAATATTAATATAAAACTAGTTTTGAGTTAATAGTATAATTAATTGCTATGACATCATAATTTAAATGAATGCGAACAATTTTGTTTTATTGAATTAATAAGTACTTTTACAAAGTAAAATGATTAAATTATTATCCATATTAATTTCAATTTTAGTTCTTGTTCAAAGTTTAAACATTCATATAGGTGATGTTTTAAAACTGGATGAATTGCTAGAACATGCCGAAATGCATAAAAAGAAATACAGTGATAATTTTTTAGTGTTTTTGTCAAAACATTATGGGGATCTTAAACAATCGCATACACAACAACATCAGGAAGAAGAAAAAAATCATTCACAATTACCAATAAATCATGAATGTAGTTCTCAAATAACAACTTCTTTTATAATAAATATGATTTCTTTTGGCATTGATATTCCTCATACAGTAGAATCATCTATAAACTATTGTTACTCGGATAATTTTTCTACATTCGAAAAACAAAAAATATTTCAACCACCTCGATTAACGTAATTTATTATTTATTTAAAATTGCAAAATCAATTCTAAATCAAAATAACCTTTATGTATAAGTATTTCTATATGAAATATTTAAAAATTCATTCATTTCTTAAACCCTTTTATAAAATATGGGTCTAACTTCATAAAATAATAAATGAATTATGTTAAGCAACATTATAAAATTTAGCCTAAAGAATAAGCTCATAGTATTTTTATTTACTGCATTTATCATAGGATTTGGAATCTATTCCTTAACTCAAATTCCAATTGGTGCTGTTCCTGATATTACTAATAATCAGGTACAGGTAATAACCACTTCAAAGAATTTGTCAACCCAGGATATTGAACAATTCATTACTTATCCAATTGAATTGGAAATGGCAAATCTACCGGGAGTTGTTGAAATTAGATCTGTATCAAAATTTGGATTATCAGTAGTTACCATAGTTTTTAAAGATGATATGGGAACTTATCTGCCAAGGCAATTGATAGCTGAAAAAATAAAATCAGCAAGTGAAAAAATTCCCGAAGGGTTTGGTGCTCCGGAAATGGGACCTATCACAACAGGGCTTGGTGAAATATATCAATATATTTTGGATATCAAACCAGGGCATAAAGACAAATATTCTGTAACAGATCTAAGAACTATTCAGGACTGGATTGTAAAACGTCAACTCTCGGGAATACCTGGTGTGGTTGAAGTGAATACCTGGGGTGGTTATTTAAAACAATATGAAGTAGCTACAAATACGGAAAGGTTAAAAGCTATGAATATTTCAACTATTGATATTTTCAATGCTCTTGAAAAGAATAACAGTATTGCCGGTGGTGGATATATAGAAAAATCTAATAAAGCCTATTTTATCAGGGCTGAAGGTCTGATAAAATCTATTGATGATATAAAAAACATCAAAGTTAAAACCATTAACGGATTTTCAATTTATATTAAAGATGTTGCAGAAGTTGGGTTTGGAAGTGCCCCGCGTTTTGGTGCCATAACAGGTAACGGAGAAGGTGAAAAGGTTATGGGGCAGGTGATGATGTTAAAGGATGGTAATTCGAAAAAAGTGATCGATGCTGTTAAAGATCGAGTTGCATCTATTTCGAAAACGCTTCCCGAGGGTGTTTATATCAATGGTTTTTTAGAACGTAGTGAGTTAATAGCCAAAACAACACATACAGTTGCAGAAAATTTAATTCTAGGTTGTTTGATCGTGATCTTTATCGTGGTATTAATATTAGGAAATCTACGTTCTGGTTTTGTTGTTGCATCTGTAATTCCTTTAACCTTGTTATTTGCTTTATCATTGATGTATATATTTGGTGTAGATGCAAATTTAATTAGTTTAGGTGCTATTGATTTCGGAATTATCATTGATGGTTCTGTGATCATAGTGGAATATATTGCATTTCAAATAACCTCAAATAGGAAAGAACTATTAAAGCTGGACTCTGTTGAAAAACAGGAAGCTATTGATGAAATCACTTTAAAAAGCTCATCAAAAATGATGAATTCAGCTGTATTTGGTCAGCTAATTATATTGATCGTATTTATTCCTATTCTTACATTGACTGGTGTAGAAGGAAAAATGTTCAAACCGATGGCATTGACCTTTAGTTTTGCTTTGGTTGGAGCTATGATATTTGGTTTAACCTATGTTCCTGCCATGTCTTCTATATTTTTAAAACCTGCAAAAGTTTCTTCAAAGAATATTTCTGTCAGATTAATGAAATTTTTAAATGATGCTTATGAACCAACTATTCGATGGGCATTAAATAGTAAAAAAATTGTTTTAGGCTTGTCGTCTGTTTTATTGATCTTTTCCATTTACCTTTTTAATACTATGGGTGGTGAATTTGTTCCAACATTAGATGAGGGTGATTTTGTCATTCAACCTGTACTCAAAACAGGTACTTCGTTGAGTAAAACCATAGAAACCACTACAAAAATTGAAAATATTTTACTGGATAATTTTCCTGAAGTGGATCAGGTAGTAAGTAGGATTGGAGCTGCTGAGATTCCAACAGACCCGATGTCTATGGAAGAAAGTGATGTTATTATCAAATTAAAACCAAAAAGTGAATGGGTTTCAGCAGATTCAAAAGATGAGTTAGCAGATAATTTTAAAGAAGCTCTGTCCATCATACCCGGTATGGAAGTTGAGTTTACCCAACCCATTGAAATGCGTTTTAATGAATTAATTACAGGGGTAAGAGCTGATATTGCTGTTAAAATATTTGGAGAGGATCTAAATATTTTAAGTGAAAAAGCAAATGAAATTAAAAAACTGATTGGAAATGTAAAAGGCGCTTCTGACATTATTGTTGAGAAAACAGCCGGATTACCACAAATGAGTG
>JAUVCP010000264.1 GCA_030590765.1 Flavobacteriaceae bacterium
TTTTATTCCTTTTAATGAGGATAATTTCTTTGAGATCAATAGCAATGAGAATAAGATAGGAGCATATTATTTTGGAAGTGCATTAGGTAAAACGGATGATTTTGATTTTGTTGTTATATTTGATAAGCAATTCATCATAAAAAAAATAAAGGTTTTGGCTTACCGAGAAGATTATGGAATGGAAATAGGTAGCAAAAGATGGCTAAATCAGTTTAACGATCTTAAAAAAGGTGATAAGGTGGAATATCAAAAAGATATCAAAGCTATTTCGGGTGCTACCTTGTCAGCAAGATCTATGACAAAAGCCATAAATGACCTTTTAAAGAGTCTGGAAATTCTTCAAAATAAAAATCTAATATAAATGCAGTTTCACGGTTTACTTAAGCAATTTCCAAAAGAGGTTAAATTATTGATTACTGCATTCGTCATCACTTTGAATATAGGTTTTTTTACCGGAATTAATTTTATTAGAATAACCAGTACTTTTGATAGCAATGGTATTGAAACCAATTATTTAGGAAATGAAAAGGATGAAGATGCCGAAATAATGCAATTTAAAAAATCAGAGAGAGAGATCATTACCTTGGTTCATAATCATGTACTATCTATGTCGTTAATATTTTTTTTGCTGGGAGGTCTTTTATCCCTGACTTCAATAAATAGAAAAATAAAAAGTTTGTTAATGTTTGAGCCTTTTGTTTCTATTGTTTTAACCTTCGGAGGTATTTATATATTATGGACAGGGGTTCTTTGGTTTAAATATATCATCATGCTTTCAGGTATTGCCATGGTTTTAAGCATTGTTCTTTCATCTGTCTTTATCTTAAAAGAGACAATTTTCACTAAAAATTGAGTGTAAATACTTCTTTTACAATTCAATTATAAATTGTAAATTTGCACGCAATTAATTCTAATTGCATATTATGTCTACCACAAAAATTTTACTAGAAGGACTTACTTACGACGATGTGTTATTAATTCCGGCATATTCGGAAGTTTTACCTCGTGACGTCAGTATCCAATCTAAATTCACAAAAAATATTGGTATCAATACACCGGTAATATCTGCTGCTATGGATACTGTTACTGAATCTGCTATGGCAATCGCTATGGCAAGTGAGGGAGGTATAGGTATTTTACATAAAAATATGAGTATTGAACGTCAGGCTGCTGAGGTTAAAAAAGTGAAAAGATCAGAATCTGGAATGATTATCGATCCAATTACACTTACAGTAGATAAAGATGTTGCTCATGCAAAATCTTTAATGAAAAGATATAAAATTGGTGGAATTCCGGTAATTAATGATGAAAATGAATTGATTGGAATTTTAACCAATAGGGATTTGCGTTTTGAAAATAATAATGAACGCGCTGTTGCGGAAGTTATGACTTCAAAAAATTTGATTACTGCTAAAGAAGGAACATCTTTAAAAGAAGCAGAAGAAATTCTACAAGAGCATAAAATTGAAAAACTGCCGGTTATAAGCGATGATAATAAGTTGGTAGGATTAATTACATATCGTGATATCATCAAAGTAAGTGAAAATCCAAATGCAAATAAAGATACTTTTGGTAGATTACGTGTCGCTGCAGCTATTGGTGTTTCTGGCGATACTATGGAAAGAGCAAAAGCTCTGATAGAAGAAGGTGTTGATGCGCTTGTGATTGATACTGCACATGGTCATTCAAAAGGAGTTGCCACGATTTTAAAAACAATAAAAAAGGATTTTCCTGATACGGATATTATTGTTGGTAATATTGCAACAGGTGACGCTGCCAAGTTTTTAGTAAAAGCTGGTGCTGATGCTGTAAAAGTAGGAATTGGTCCTGGATCTATTTGTACAACACGTGTTGTTGCTGGTGTAGGATTTCCACAACTTTCTGCAATTATGGAAGTAGCAGAAGCAATTAAAGGATCTGGAGTGCCTGTTATTGCAGATGGAGGAATTCGTTATACCGGAGATATTCCAAAAGCAATTGCTGCTGGGGCAGATACAGTTATGTTAGGATCTCTTTTAGCAGGCACAAAAGAATCACCCGGAGAGACCATTATTTTTGAGGGAAGAAAATTTAAATCATATCGTGGTATGGGTTCTATTGAGGCCATGGAAAAAGGTTCAAAAGATCGATATTTTCAGGACGTGGAAGATGATGTTAGAAAATTAGTTCCCGAAGGAATTGTTGGTCGTGTACCTTATAAAGGCGAGGTTTATGAAACCATGCATCAATTTATTGGTGGGTTAAGAGCCGGTATGGGTTATTGTGGAAGTAAAGATATTGATACCCAAAAAGAAGCAAAATTTGTTAGAATTACTTCTTCCGGTATTTCAGAAAGTCATCCTCATAACGTGACAATTACCAAAGAGTCACCTAATTACTCAAGAAGATAATTATATTAATTCATTGGGGTGATTTTAAATCGCCCCAAGAATAAAATTACTTTCAAATTAAGTTTAACAGATCATCTAATTTCATTTTTTCTGCAAAATCTTTTTCAATCAATGTATCACTCATTTTGATTTTGCTTTGTTGAAGAAACAGAATTTTTTCTTCAATGGAATCTTTAGAAATAAATCTATAAACTATCACATTTTTATCTTGGCCTATTCTATGGGTTCGGTCAATCGCTTGCCTTTCAACAAATGGATTCCACCATGGATCAATGATAAAAACGTAGTTTGCAGAAGTTAAATTCAATCCAACTCCCCCTGCTTTTATTGAAATTAAAAAAGGTTTAATACCATCTGTTTTTTCAAAACGATCCACAATTTCTTGTCGATTATTATCTTTTCCTGTAAGCATGGAATAATGAATTTCTTTATTTTCAAAGTATTGTTTAAATAACTCTAAATGCTTGACAAAGGATGAAAAGATCAAAAATTTATCTCCCTGTTCAATAATACTTTCAATATATTGCACAATGGTTTCAAATTTCCCAGAAGTCATTTTGTTTTTAATGTCTATCAAGTTAGGATGGATGGCAATTTGTCTTAACCGATTGAGAACTACTAATACATCCATATAATTATTTTTCCCTGCCATTAATTCATTTCTTATTGCAGATTTTTCTTTTTCATATAATTCTAATTGTTCATTATGCATTTCACAATAAATAGTCTGCTCTATTTTCTCTGGTAGTTCTGTGGCGACATCCTTTTTTAATCTTCTTAATATAAATGGATCAATAATCGTTCTCAGCTCATCTAATTCAGATGCTTCAGCATCATTTTGAATAGGAATTCGATAAACATTTTCAAAATAGTTTAAATCACCAAGAATATTATGATTTAGAAAATTCATCTGTGCCCATAAATCATTCAAATTATTTTCAATAGGAGTGCCTGTCATACTTATCTTATATTGAGAATCTAAGTTAATTACTGCCTGATAAGTTTTTGAATTTGGATTTTTAATTGCCTGACTTTCATCTAAAATAAGATAACTAAACTGCTGATTTTTTAACAAATCAATATCTCTTCTTACTACACCATAGGTTGTGATGATGATATTTTTTTGATGAATTACATATTTTAAATTTTGCTCTCTATCCAAAGTGTGATATATACTATAGGTCAGTTCGGGTGCAAATTTTTGAAGCTCTACAATCCAGTTAAAAATCAATGACTTAGGCACTACTAATAATGCAGATTTATAAAGTAGTTCACTGCTTTTTTCTAAATTATTTTTATCGTTTTGGTTCACTGTTAAAACTTCATCAAATAGAGATAATTGAAAATTAGAAGTATGATCATTCTTCTTTTTAAAATTATCAGTTTTACTCGGTTTTGAATGCGTTTCAAAATATTGCTGCAAGAGAGTAATAACTTGAAGTGTTTTCCCCAACCCCATATCATCAGCCAAACAAACTCCAAATTGATGTTGGGTAAGTTGATATAACCATTGATAACCGGTTTTTTGATAATCTCTAAGTGTAGCAATACAATTTTTTGGTAAATGCACATCTTTATTTAATTCAAATTTTCTAATACTTTTCTCAATTTTTTTATCTGGTTGAATAATTGTATTATTTTCTAAGAGTTTGAGGTGTGTTTTGAGTATTGAGGTTTGGTTTTCTCCTTTTGTTCGTTTTGCAAAAGCAGACAGTTGAGAGAACCATGCATTTGGAATAATAGCGATCGTACCATCTGGAAGCTCATACTCATTGATATGATTAAGAATATGATTTCTTAATTGTATAAAGTCAATTTGAAATTCACCAAATTGAACACGAATATTTAAATCAAACCAATCTTGTTTTTGATGAGATGTATATTTTAATTTTGGCGAATTATAACTTACTTCTTTAACAAATAATTGATTG
>JAUVCP010000241.1 GCA_030590765.1 Flavobacteriaceae bacterium
ACATTGTTTGCAATGCAGATGAAGGCGATCCTGGTGCTTACAGTGATATGTATCTTATGGAACATCAACCACATAAAGTACTTTTCGGAATGTATATTGCAGGAAAATGTGTTGGAGCTGATACCGGTGTTTTATATATCAGAGGAGAATATCCTGATTCCATTCGAATTGTAACAAATGCGATTGATGAATTAAAAGAGGAAAATCTAATTCAGGATTTTAAATTTAAAATTATTTCCGGTCAGGGTTCCTATGTTTGTGGTGAAGAAACTGCTTTATTGAATTCTATTGAAGGACTACGTCCGGAAGTCAGGGTTCGTCCTCCCTACCCCGCTCAATCTGGACTGTATGGTAATCCAACAGTTTTAAGCAATGTGGAAACTTTTGCTAATTTACATTGGATATTAAATAATGGAGGAAAAGCTTATGCGGATCTGGGGACTAAACATTCAACTGGAACTAAATTGGTTTCTTTAGATAGTTTTTTTAATAATCCCGGTATTTACGAAATTGAAATGGGAACACCATTACAAATCATAGTTGATGAATTTGGCGGAGGGCTTAAATCGAATATCAAAGCATTTCAAATTGGAGGTCCTTTAGGTGGTATTGTTCCCATTGAAAAAATAAAAGATCTGACCTTAGATTTTGAATCATTAAACAATAATGGATTTTTATTAGGGCATGCAAGTTTTATATCCATTCCTCAAAATTTTCCAATGATCAAATTCATAGAGCATTTAATGAAATTTACAGCCGACGAAAGTTGTGGAAAATGTTACCCATGCCGGATTGGATCCTTCAGAGGTTTTGAAATGTTGCAAAAAGCTCAAAATGAAGATTATAAAATTGACAAGCAATTATTTGATGACCTTTTGGAAACCCTAGAAATTGGATCTTTATGTGCATTGGGTGGTGGAGTTCCACTACCTGTTAAAAATGCCTTACAATATTTTGACACGGAATTAAAAGAATATTTTATTGATTAAATATTATCTCGCAAAGCCACAGATACCTGACTTAGTGCTCCTTGCATTTAAATAACATAACAATGAAAGCATATATAAACAATATACCACACAAAATAGAAAAAGGTGAAACCATTCTCGAGTTTGTTCGCAGGGTTGAAGATCAGAATGCCATACCAACCATGTGTCAGGATGATAGACTAGAAAATTTTGGATCCTGCAGGGTTTGCTCTGTGGAATTAGCACGTGAAAAAAATGGCCATACAAAGGTTGTTGCATCCTGTCATACACCAATTTTTGAAAATGCATATATCTATCACAAAACAGAAAAGATCATAAGACTTAGAAAAAATATTGTAGAGCTTGTTCTAACAGATTATCCTTCCGATAAAGTTTTTGCAAAAGAAGGTAAAAAACCTACCGAATTTCAAAAAATAATTGAACAAATAGGTATTCCTAATATTCGTTACCCTCAAGGGGAAGATCACTCTGAAATTGAAAAAGATGATTCTCATCCATATATAAAATCCGATCTGTCACAATGCATCAATTGTTATCGCTGTGTAAGAGCCTGTGAAGAAATTCAGGGAGAAATCGTTTTAGGAATGAGCGGAAGAGGTTTTGCATCACAGATCATCAAAGGATTTGATACAAATTTTGACCTATCAGCATGTGTTTCCTGTGGAGCCTGTGTTCAAACCTGCCCAACGGAAGCTTTAACAGATAAATTTGAAACCAAAACTTTAATTGCAGATGAAACAATAAGAACCACTTGTACCTATTGTGGAGTTGGTTGCCAGTTAGGTGTATCTGTAATCAATGGTGAAATTAAGGGAATTCAGGCACCTCAAACAGCAGAAGTAAACGAAGGCCATACTTGTTTAAAAGGTCGATTTGCATTTCAGTTTTACAATCATCCAGATAGACTGAGGGAACCTTTGATTAAAAGAAATGGGAAGTTTGAAGTTGCTACTTGGGAGAAAGCTTATGATTTTATTACAGAAAAACTACTAAAAGTAAGAAAAGAATATGGTGTTGATGCAATCGGTAGTATTTCATCATCAAGAGCAACAAATGAAGAAAATTATTTGATGCAAAAAATAACTCGTGTTGCGTTAAATACAAATAATATTGATGGTTGTGCAAGAGTTTGCCATGCTCCTACAGCTTACGGAATGCAACAGGCTTTTGGTACCGGAGCTGCTACAAACTCCATAAATGATTTGGATAAAACAGATTGTATTTTGGTTTTTGGAGCGAATCCTACAGAAGCACATCCTGTAACTGGAGCCAAGGTAAAACAGGCATTTATGAAAGGTGTTACAAGCATTGTTGTTGATCCTGTGAAAACCAAACTGGCAAAACTGGCAAAATATCATTTGCAGCTAAGACCAGGAACCAATGTGGCTCTTTTAAATATGATGGCACATTATATCATCAAAGATGATTTGGTAGATAAGGTATTCATCAATAAATATACTGAACAATTCACACAATTGAAAGAGCATGTAATTGATCTGGATATGAATGAATTGGAGCAGCTTACCGAAGTTTCCAAAGAACTTGTAAAAAAAGCTGCAATCGCATATGCTTCCGCAGATAATGCTATGGAATTCCACGGTTTAGGTGTAACTGAACATTATCAGGGAAGTAAAACAGTGATGCTTTTGGCTAATTTAGCAATGATGACTGGCAACATTGGTAGAAGTGGCGTTGGATTAAACCCACTTCGTGGTCAAAATAATGTACAAGGAGCTGCAGATATGGGAGTGCAACCACATCAGGGAGCTGGTTATATGGATGTAAATAACAAAGAAATTCAACAGTATTACGCCAATAAATATGGTGTGGCTAAAATGCCGGAAAAAGAAGGCCTAAAGATACCGGAAATGCTAGATGCTGCTATTGAAGGTAAGTTCAAAGCATTGTGGATCATGGGAGAAGATACTTTAATGACAGATCCGAATACAAATCACATCAGAAAAGCTATGGAACAATTAGATATTCTAATTGTGCAGGAATTATTTATGTCGGCAACAGCCGAGATTGCAGATGTGGTATTGCCTGCCAGTTCTTATTTCGAAAAAAATGGAACTTTTACTAATGGAGAACGACGTGTACAAAGAGTAAATAAAGTCGTCGAACCTATTGGGAATACCAAATCAGATGGTCAAATTATTATTGATATGATGTACAAGTTAGGTTATAAGCAACCTACTGGTAAAATATATGATGCAACTAAAATTTTAGAAGAAATTGCTGATATAATTCCTTTTATGAAAGGAATTACCAGGGAAGGATTGGGAAAAAATGGATTACAATGGCCGGTTTTAGAAGATGGTACTGACACTCAAATAATTCATAAAAATGGAGGATTCAAAAGGGGTAAAGGAAAATTTCATCACTTTGATTTTGAAGAAACACCCGAATTGGTTGAGCATCGTAAAAAGTATCCATTTATTCTTACAACTGCGCGTCAGTTAGAACATTACAATGCAGGCACTATGACAAGAAGAACAGATAATCAAGAAATATCTCCTATGGATTATTTAGAAATAAATCCATTAGATGCTGCTAGTAAGAATATAAATGCAAATGACAAAGCCAGAATTTTTTCGGATAGAGGAAGTGTTGAAATTCCAGTTAAACTAACGTATTTAGTAAAGCCTGGAGTAGTAAGAACTACATTTCATCAACCAGAAATCTTTATCAATATAATTACAGGAAATGTAGGTGATGAATATACTTTAACACCTGAATACAAAGTTGTTGCTGTTGATTTTGAAAAAGCTTGATTGTAATATTTGAGATTATTTTTTTATTATTTTACAATACTTAATGAAATATTTTGTTAATTGTTATAGTAATTTATAAAGAATAACTTAAAAATTAGCAATAATGCTTAATTATCATATTACTTTTAAAGAGAAATTTAGTGTAAACTTAATAATAGTATTTTTACTAGCATTCTTAAGTACTTCAAACACTAGTAATGCCCAACAAAATAATAATTCAGAAATTCCCAAACTAACTCAAAAAAGCCATTTCAAAATGGATTTTTTATCTACTACAATGCCTGAAGATGAAAATAATATGGGTTTAGCAGGTATCCACTATAATTTTCATTTGAATGATTGGTCATATTTGGGAATTGGAATGTACGGATCCGTAACAGGTATAAGAGGTGGGCTTTTTACATTAGGTGTAAATGCCGGAATTAAAAAAAATCTGTTCCCAAATCTTTATCTTGATACAGGGTTACATTTTGGTGGCGGCGGTGGTGCTGGTGCTCCTGATGGTGGTGGAGCATATATATTACCTCATTTTAATTTAGGATATCAATTTTCGAAATTTTCAGTTGAAGCCGGTTATAGTTATATCAACTTTTTTGATAACGGAAATATTGAAGGCCATCAATTAAATGTAGCAGTACAAGTTCCAGTTTCATATAATTATGCATCTTTTGATCATATAGAAAAAGAGCTTATTGTGGATAAAAATTCCAATGATTCAGATTGGTATCAAGAAAGTAACAAGTATTCACTTATGTTTCATTTCAATAATCTATATTTAATGGGTGATACTAAACATAAAGATACCGGAGAATCATTAGAAGGAGAGACTGTAAGAACTGTTGGAGTAGAATTAGACTCCTATTTCAAGAAAAATACATTTCTATTTATAAA
>JAUVCP010000197.1 GCA_030590765.1 Flavobacteriaceae bacterium
ATGAAACCTGTAAACAAGTCGAAATATGAAGAATCACTAAAAAAGATGCTCAAAGGAAGTCGTAAAGATGGTATCGACAAAGTTTTAAAGAAGTACAATCTGGATGCAATCATGTCTCCAACAGGAGGCCCTGCCTGGAAAACTGACTTAAAGAATGGAGATTATTTTGAATTTGGCTCAGCCTCCCCTGCTGCAATGGCAGGTTATCCTATCATTACCATACCCATGGGATTTGTTGGAGAATTACCGGTAGGAATATCCTTTTTCGGAACTGCATGGAGCGAACCTGTTTTACTGCAAATTGCCTTTGCTTATGAACAAGGAACAAAACACAGAAGAATGCCTAAGTTTCTAAAAACAAACTAGATTATAATCCTCAACCTCAAAATAGGCCTTGATCTTAGTATTGGAATAATCCTTTGGTAAATTTCCTGTATTTACCAAAATTCAATTTAATGCATTCTATGACCTCTTCTAGAACCTCCCTTACTTGCATTTGGGTTTTTATTACCATTTAAATTATACGTAAGGCTTATCATATAATAATTTCCCAAAACTTCTTTATGGCTTTCTTCAAAATAATTATCAGAACTATTCCTAACGATACCAATGTTTTTATTCAAAATATCCAAAGCAGACAGCATGATGGTCATACTTTTCGATTTCAGTAAAGAATAAGAAACAGAAGCGTTCCAAATTGGAACTGATTGATCCGTTCCAAAATTACTATCAGTGTAAATATCATATTTAAATTGTGAATTCACATTGAATCGATCTGTAACATTCCAGTCGGTTTTTATATAATAAGATTGTTGCAAAAAATCGCGGTCTGCATTATTCCCTGTTGTAAAAGTAGTATAATTCTTAGTCCAGTTCGCACCGATCATCGCATCAAATTTTTCTTTTTTGTTATTCTCTAAAGAAATACCAAGAGTTCCATCTTTTGATTGCGTTTCATTATTTTCATTATTAATGATGGATAAATACTCACTATATCCTCCTTTCAATCGGATATTATATCGTAAACCCAATGAGTTTAGCCTATTTCCAAAATTAAAACTCAAATTGAAATTGTTTTTATCTCCTAAATTTTCATATGTAGAATGACGAATTCCCAATTCATCAGTAAATTCAGAATTTACAATACTATTATCTGTGTAGCTATAGCTTATACGAGAAAAAATACTAAATCCTGTCGCAAAATTATGTCGGATAAACAATGCAGATGCTGAATAATTCTCTTCCGGAGTTAAATAAGGATTACCTGTACGAATAAATAATGGGTTAAAATCATTCACAACAGGTGTAAGCTGTGAAATTCTAGGAAGGTTTACCGATTTCTTTAACCTTAAACGCATAAATTTTCCGCGTTCGGGGCGATATCTTATGCCTAATTCAGGGTTGATATTTGTATAGGAATTTTTAAATTCCTCATTATTCTCCAAACCAAAGTCTTGTTTTTGATCTAAAACAGCTGCTCCAACTGAAAAAGTGAATTTCTCATTATCGTATTTGTATGTTAACCTTCCTGACAGATCCGTATTCTTATAATATTGAATGTAGATCAAAGGGTTCTGCAGAATGTCATTTACGTATTTCTCCTGATTTACATCATCATCTGTTGAGTTATATTTCACCCCTGCCCTAACTTCCATATAATGATTTTCTGCAAGAGGTTCAGTATGATCAACATTAAAACTTAAACTCAAATTATCAATATCCTGATCTCTTGAAATCTCCTCCTTTGATTCAAATGCATCATTGGGATTAGAAATATTAAACTTATTCAATTGATTATTATTACTATTTGTTCTGTTTTTAGATCCATTGAAATTTCCCCAGGTAGAAATATGACGCTTGCTTTTTTCATTAAACCTTTTGTTATACTCATATGAAATACGCCCCGAATTATTATCACTTTCACTGTCTGAACCTCCAACACTTTGCAGATCCAGCTCTCCTTCTCCATTAAACTTATCCAAAGTATTGATACTGTTTCCTCTATTGTTAGATAAACGTACATCACCTCTTATTTCAAGTGAACTCAACTCATTTGAATGGTCTCTATAACTAAAATTTACTTTGTTACTATTAGCTATATTTTCACTTTTGCTATGACTTTTCGATAGAATTTCAAGATCACCAATAAATTCTGTACGTGCTGTAAAAACATCTCCTGAAGTATTTTTTGTATAGTTATAAAAATAGTCGGCATTTAAATTTTGCTTCTTCTTTATTTCATATCCTAAATTAACTCCTCCAACACCGGTAGTTACAAAGCCAAAGTTTGAATTGCCAGAACCCCTGAAAAACGCTCTGCCTCCTGTATCAAAATTCATTATCTCAGAAATATCTGATCCCGAAGTGTTTACATTATTAAATTTACCTATGATAGATGTTTGCAATTTAGATGAAAACCGATTGTAATTTAAACTGGTCAAAAAACGGTCATCTGTACCGTATCCTCCTTGAAATTTTCCAAAATCATTAACTTTCTTATCGGCTTTTAATTTAAGATTAATCACTTTTTTCCTTTCGGAATCATTTACACCTGAAACTCTGGCCTTTTCGCTTTGTTCATCAATAACCTCAATACTTTTGATCGCATCTGCTGACAGGTTCTTGGTAGCGATTGTTGGGTCTCCACTAAAAAACTCTTTCCCATCTACATACACCTTTCCCACTTCCTCTCCCTGGGCAGTAATTTTACCAGATGCATCAATTTCAACCCCAGGCAACTTTTTTAAGAGATCTTCAACAGAATCATCATTTCTAATTTTAAAAGCCTTTGTATTATATGCAATAGTATCTTTTTTTATTGTGATAGGTGTTATTGCATTCACAACGATCTCATCCAACTCATTGTTAAGTTTTAAGGTGATGGTACCCAAGTTAAGTAGTTCATTTTTAAACTCAATGATCTTTTGGTATGTATTATAACCAATTAAATTTATCTGAATTATTCTTTCCCCTTTGGAAACATTCTTCAAAACAAATTTTCCATGCTTATCAACACTTGTATAGCTGATCAATATAGAATCTAATGGGTTTATTACTGCTACCGCAGCAAATTCTAAAGGGTGATTATCCTCATCAACCACTTTTCCAATAATACTTTGAGCCCAGTTTAGTGAAGGAAACAGAAAAATAGAGAATAATACTATTTTACAGAAGGTGTTCTTATTCATAACGAATTTTTCATATATATTTTTGAGTTACTTTAACTCAAAATTTGCCTGTGCAAATTTGAAATAGTTTAATTATTTTTTTCATAATTTTTTGTTAATTATTAATATACAGTCCCTAAAATTAATCCAATGATTTTTAAAGAATATTTCAATGATCATTTTTTTTAAACAAATGACCAATAAGGGATATTCTAACAAAAGTTATTTGGTATATTTTGATAAATAGTGGGTAATAATTAACTGTTCAATTAAATATTTTTCCCGTAATTTGTTCGCTAATTATGTTTGTAATTAGAATAAATTTGAAAGAGTTTAGTTAGAAATTATTTAGATATGAAAAGTGGAAATTATTCAAAACCACAATTAATTGGATTAGTGGTTTTAAGAGTGGCTATTGGTTGGCATTTTTTATTTGAAGGTCTTGCTAAAATTTCAGCCCAAAACTGGACAAGTTATTTATACTTAATGGACTCCAAAGGCATTTTTGAAAACGTTTTTAAAGCTTTGGCTGAGAATGAGAAAGGTTTAGTGTTTATTGACAACCTCAATATATGGGGATTAGTTTTAATTGGATTACTATTAATGCTGGGATTATTTTCCAAACAAGTAACTATTGCAGCAATTTCCTTATTATCATTGTATTATTTATCTCACCCTCCCTTTTTTAACCTTGATTATGCAATGCCAAGCTCCGGGAGTTACTGGATCGTTGATAAAACCTTGATTGAAATATTTGCTTTGGTAGTGCTATTCGTATTCCCAACAAGTAAAAAAATAGGGTTAGACAGATTGATTTTTAAGAATAAATAAAGAGTTATGGAAAGAAGAGAAGTACTTAAAAGCCTCGCAACCTTACCATTTGTTGGAGCATTATTTTATGGCTGGTACAAAAAAAAGCAAATTGATAATTTATTAATAAATTCCAAGAAAAAAGAAGTAGAACTAAGTGCTTACAATCCTATAGTTGATAAAATTGTCACTGGGAATAAAACCATCAATGTTGGAATTATCGGCGCAGGAATAAGAGGAACTCAACTTTTAAGAGGAGCCGGTTTTATTCACCCATCTTTAGTGGAAGAATGGAAAAAAAATGCGGATTCCAATCCAAATGATCATCGCTATAAGGATTATCTAGAACAAGATGATCTCAATATCAGAGTAACTGGAGTATGTGATATTTATGATATACGGGCAAATAAAGCAATTGAGGCAGGAGCTAATATCAAAAGAGGTGGCTATGATGTCGAAATGACTGAAGCACCTGTAAGATACAGAACATATAAAGAAATGTTGGCTTCAAAAGATATTGATGCAGTTATTATTGCCGCACCAGATCATTGGCATGGCACCATGATCATTGATGCTGCCAAAGCAGGAAAACATGTTTACTGTGAAAAACCTATGACATGGACTGTTCCGGAAACCTATGAAGTAGTTAAGGCTGTAAAAGAAAATAATATCGCTTTTCAATTAGGGCATCAAAACCGACAAAATGATAGTTACTACAAAGCAAAAGAAGCTTTTGAAAAAGGTACAATTGGTAAGGTAAATTTAATTGAAGTTACTACAAATAGAAACAGCCCAAATGGTGCCTGGGTATATGATATTGATGAAGGTGCAAATGAGAAAAATATTGACTGGAAACAATTTATCGGTCCGGCTCCTGAGCATGAATTTAGTTTAGAAAGATTTTTTAGATGGAGATGCTGGTGGGACTACAGCACCGGATTATCAGGTGATTTGTTTACCCACGGTTACGATGCAATGAATCAAATACTTGATCTTGGTATCCCTCATTCCGTAGTATCATCAGGTGGAATTTATTATTTTAAAGATGGTAGAACTGTACCTGATGTTTTAAATACAGTTTTAGAATATCCTGAAAAAGATCTTTCCCTTGTTTATAGCGCATCTTTAGCAAGTAATAAAAATAGAGGCAGAACTATAATGGGGCACGATGGCTATATGGAAGTAGGAGCTGAATTAAACATTTTTGCTGATGGAGATTCTACCAAATACAAAGAGGATATTAAAAATGGTTTGATCGATCCTAGTGTACCTATCTATTCTTATGCTCCCGGGCAGAAAAAGGTGGATGGTGT
>JAUVCP010000330.1 GCA_030590765.1 Flavobacteriaceae bacterium
CCGTAATTTGTAATTTGTGTTATAAGTCCATTTTTATTCTTTAGAGTGAACAAATCAACTTGCTTATTATCAGATATATGATCAAAATTTGATTTGCTAATTAGTTTTATTTCTGTTTGTTTTTCTTGACAGGAAATTGTTAATGTCATCATTAATAATACAATAGAAATCTTATTCATTTATCTTGGTTTTAAATCTTTATAGGTCTCAAAAGTAGTTAAAACTAAGCACTTTAGTTCATTTCGCTTTAGCCTCTAAAAACATTAACTTTGTTTAATGCAAAACAAAGATTAGATGGACATACTGTATCTAGATTAACGGTTCATATTAGTTGGGAGTACCAAGCATCGATATTCAGTTTTGAGAGGAGATATTCAAAATCAATGTAGAAGTTTATGGATACAAGTTTGTGATGTTGAAGATATAAAGATATTAAAAGGAGTAGTTTCAAGCGATCATGTTTATATGCACATATAGAATATAGACCATCACAAAATATAAGTTCAATAGTAAAGAAGTTAAAAGGACGAAGTTTAAGAAAACTACAGCAAGAATATTCTGAGTTAAAGATTAATTATTGGAGTCGTCATTTTTGGGCAATAGTCTAACTAATTACAAAAGGATCAGTTCTTTAAACCCTGCCTAACATAGAGAAGGTGTTAAGTAAACAGTGAGCAATAATTATAGGCCATAAATTCCTTCCAAATTTTATATATGCTATACCCATAATTAATCCAATGATACCAACTGTAATTGATCTTTCAGATAAATCGTATGAATGTCTGAATCCAAAAATCATTGCCTGTAATATTACAGCAATAATTGTAGCAAAAGAAGTTCCGGAGAACAATCGTTCAAGCCAGTTTATTAAAAAACCTCTATCTAACATTTCTTCTAACATTGATTCAATCCAAATGAAGGGAATAATTAAAAAAAAATGAGTCCAGTTTCCTTTGAGATCTCCAAATTTTGAAGATGCTTTTTCGGAAGTATCTGGTGCTAAAGAAAAAGGTAAATGATCTTTAATAATTTCAAAGGTCATTATAGAAATCATTACAGTTGCAAGAATTAAAATTGAAATTCCTACTGTTTTACCAAAATATTTTGGTTTGTGAAGTCCTAGATCTTTCCATGATACACCTCTTACTCTCATTCTCCAGGTTGCTACAATCAAGGTGGTAATTGACCAAAAAAGTCCATTTGCAATAAATCCCATTTTTAGTATATAAATTTCTCTTACCAAAAACATTACAGTGATGTAAATAATTAAATCAAATAAAAACCCTTTGTGATGAATTCCTCCTAATAATTTAGTTTTTGATTCTATATTCTCTTTCACAGTTTTTTTTTATTTTTAATGAGAGTGTTTTTTAATACATCAATAACTAGAAAAGTCTCTTATCTGGAGTTTGTCTTTGGTCGTATTTTAGATCGCTTAAAGCGGAAGATTTTATACCAATATAGAAATAATAAGTTGCCCTGTCACCAAAAGGAACCCAGTTAAAACTAAATCTCCAGCTATCCAGATCTCTTTCAAAACGAAGTTGGGTATAGGTAATTCCTTTATTTTCAAAGTCGTAACCACTTGAAACACCAACACTCCATTTAGGTGAAAATTCTAGATTACCAGATACCTGAAGTGAATTTGCTGAAATTCTATTTTCAGCTCTGGCATTGGTATAATTTAAGGAATATCTAAATTTAATATCCCAGGGCATTTCAGCATTATACAATTTTGTAACTTTTGTTTTATTTTCTTTACTGGCATTTAATTGTTGTCGGTTGTCCGTTAGGCTTTTCCCGAAAAATTCATCCTGCCCTGTATTATTTTGATTGTTTTGATTGTTTGAGTCTGAAGAAGTCGATTTGTTTTTGCCAATCTCTTTACTGCTTATGGAATAATTGGCGGATAAGCCTGCATTGGTTAACCGGAATAGACTTCCACCGTTGTTAATATTAAAGGTGTTGATTTTGGAGCCATTCGCATTGATGGCATAAGGATCCATTGTTGCATTTAAATTGATATTTAACTTATTCTTTAACAACACTGTTCCGGCTGTCATTCGTACCGGACTCCATTTTAATGAATCGGCAGCCATATTATAGTTTGTTGAAAAATTCAAGTTATTCAAAAGTTTTACCTTTTTAAAATTATCTTCTCCATCTGGTTCTTCTTTATTTGCAACTTTTGCTTCCAAAGTATTATTTAGTGAAAAACCTATACTATTATTTAAACCTCTGCTTGGGCTTCCATACATTCCATTTTGAAACCTTGTATATTCACGAATGTCCTCCGGATCTAAACTTGCCTGATATTCGTCATAATAGTTGCTAAAGTCAGGTCTGTAATTATAAGATATTGATGGTCTTACAACATGTCTGATGGCCTGTAAATTCCCCTTTTTAAAATTAAATGTTCCGTAAAAAGTTGTAGATGCAGAAACATTTGCCCCCCATTCTCTAAAAGAATCAAAGCCGTTGATGGTATCAGTAACTACTTCATCAATGTCATCATCCCAGTTCTTATCAATAGTTTTAAAGTACCATACATCTCTATAACTGGCATTAGGTGATACGGTTACAAATTTTAAGAATTTCATGTTTGTTCCCATACTAACGTCATGTTTTACACCCGTTTGAGCATTCTTCCACATTTCTGCAGTCCCAAAATCTTCATCTGAAGTCGAAACCCTGTTTTGGGCACTCATGGTATAAGTTACTCCCAAATTATGGATAGGATTTTTTTTCATTCCAAATTTAGGTGCAAAGGGATAGATACGATCCATATTGAAATTCAAGGATGGTAAATTCATATCAATTCTTTCGGTATTTGTATTTTGTGTGTGCGTTAAAGAGGCATTCAGATTAAATGGTGTACCATCAAACTTTTTGAAATACGAAATAGAGGAACTAAATGTATTGGTAATATAATCGGGTGAACTGGATTCATTATAAGAATCTCTAAAAAAGCTACTGCTTCCAAAATTTACCGAAGCTGAAAAACGAGAACTTGGATTTGCCTGTGTTGATTGGCTGTGTGACCATCTGACAAAAAAATTGGTGGATTTACTATAATCGGGAAATCCTCTTTCACTATTGACTAGACTTTCATATCGAAAACTAAAATTACCGGTAAAACGATATCTAAGGGAATAGCTTGATTCAGTTCTTATTCCCCAGCTACCATTGGTATAAATATCTGCAAGAACTGCCAGATCAACATAATCATTAAGAGCAAAATAATAACCTCCATTTTGTAAAAAATATCCTTGGTTTCTGTTTTCACCCCAGGTTGGAATTAAAAAACCAGATGCCCTTCCTTTTGTGATAGGAGCATAAAAGAAAGGTAAAATAAGTGGGGTGGGTACATCTGCTATTACCAGATTACTTAACCCACCAAC
>JAUVCP010000388.1 GCA_030590765.1 Flavobacteriaceae bacterium
TGTTTAATATTTTCCTTTCATATTTTGATAGGCGGTTGACAATTATTTTAAAAACCCACTGTACTAATTTTAAAAAAACAATCAATCCTAATAAAGAAATAAGAAAATATCCGGCAAGAGTGAGTTTTTCTTTAAGCGTTAAATTTGTAGTTTTTGATTCCAGAGCCTCTCGTAAAAGGTTCATTTGTTTATTAGCAAGTTGAGACAAAGAAGTGTTATCATGTCTTTTAGAATCGTTTGTTGTTAATACATAGGCAACTTGATCATTGTACATGATATTTATAAAATCATTCCCTTGTTTTAAATAAATTGTGTCTTTGGATTGATCGTATACTTTTGATATTGATTTTAATTTATTGGAGATGTTCTCAGCTCTCTGCTCAGTTGATGTTTTACCCAAAGGAGCATTGACTAAAAAAAGAGTGTCACCATACAAAAAAACAGCAGCCGGTTTTAAATTAATGGTATCTAAAGAATTTCCCTCATTATTTTTTACAGAAACAGGTGTTAGTGTTTCCTTTTTAGGTTGAATACTATCTTGAGAAAAGAGAAAATAGGGAAAAAGAAAATAAAAAATAACAATTAATGAGTAAGGTTTAATCTTCATAACTAATTTAAATTAGGTATCTACGAAGATAGAAAAAAAACAGGATTTGGCTTTAATACCAAAATTTTAAAATAATTTATAGAATATTTAATTTTCTTAAAAATGTGTCTAGGCTATCTGCAGTATCAAAGCAGGAGCTAACTTTGTTCACATCCTGGCAATATTTTGAGTCTATATTATGAGCTCTACAATCGATTGATTTGAGATCTATTTGGTTAAATTTATTATTAAGTGATCTGCAGCGACCTAGTAAACTGTCAATGGTCTCATTTTCATGAGTCTCAAATCCTCTAAGTGTTAAATACCCTTTCAAGTAGTTTATTATAGCAAATTGAGAGTTCTTGCAAACCAAGTAGGATACAACATCTTCTTTAGGTTTAAAAAGCTCTTCATTTGCCCCTTTTAAATTTTTCTGGGCTTCATTAAAGTGGTTTTTGGCTTTATCATCCATAATATAAAAATAAAAAACCTCGTAAAATTTTAAATTTTACGAGGTTTGAAATAATCATTACATGCTTTTAAATAATTCCAGGCGTTCCCATTTGGATTCAACCTGATCTTGTGCTTGATCTAATAATTCTTTAGCCAAAGCAGCATTGTCTTTAACAACTCTTGTAAAACGCGCTTCGTTGTACATGAATTCTTCTAAAGGGGCAGCTGGTGCCTTAGAATCTAATTTGAACTTCTTACCTTTTGGTTTTGAAGGATTAAATCTAAATAAAGGCCAGTAACCGGTTTCAACAGCTTTTTCTTGTTGCGTAACACCGTGTTTTAGATCATAACCATGTTCACCACAATGAGAGTAAGCTACGATCAACGATGGACCATCGAATTCTGCTGCTTCTTTTATGGCTCTTAATGATTGAACATCTTTAGCACCCATAGCTATTTGAGCTACATAAACGGTACCATAGGAAATTGCTTGCATTGCCAAACTCTTTTTAGGAGTTTTCTTGCCTGCAATAGAGAACTTAGCACTTGCCCCGAGAGGTGTTGCTTTTGATGTTTGACCACCTGTATTTGAATATACCTCGGTATCCATTACCAATATATTGATATTTTCTCCCGATGCTAAAACATGATCTACACCACCATAACCTATATCATATGCCCATCCGTCACCACCAAAGATCCACACTGCTTTTTTACGCAAATATTCAGTTAATTGATTCAACTTTTTAGCATCTTCACTATTGTCAAGTATAGCCAAAGTCTCTTTTAACTTATCAATATCAGCAAATTTTTGCTCTTTTTGTGTTTCATTTTCTTCCGGGTTATCTAAAATTTCTCTAACCAATTCAGTTCCAACTAATAATTCCAGTGATTTTAATAAATCAACAGCAATTTCCTGTTTTTTTGTCAATGCTAAATGCATACCTAATCCGAATTCTGCATTGTCTTCGAACAGAGAATTAGCCCATGCCGGACCTCTGCCAAAAGAATTTGTTTTATAAGGAGTAGTTGGTAAATTACCTCCATAAATAGAAGAACATCCTGTTGCATTGGCAATCAAAATGCTGTCGCCGTATAATTGGGTTATTAATTTGATGTACGGTGTTTCACCACAACCGGAACATGCTCCTGAAAATTCAAATAAAGGCTCTAGGAATTGCGCTCCTTTTACATTTGTTGTTGACAACAATGTTCTGTCATAATCTGGTAATTCAATAAAATAATCCCAGTTTTTATTTTCAACAACATCAAATTTTTGTTTTTTATGCATGTTGATGGCTTTAAAGTTTGGAATTTCTTTACTTTCAGCAGGACAAACCTCTACGCACAGGTCACAACCCGTACAATCTTCAGGGGATACCTGTAAGACATAGACATCATTTTTATCAAACGGACGACCAATAGCTGCAACTGTTTTTAATGTTAAAGGTGATTCGCTTAATTCATCTTTGGAAACAACTTTTGCTCTGATTGCAGCGTGCGGACAAATAGCCACACACTTGTTGCATTGTGTACATAGATTTTCATCATCCCAAATTGGAATAAAATCTGCAATTCCACTTTTTTCGTACTGGGTTGTTCCTGTAGGGAATGTACCATCAACTGGGAATGCACTTACAGGTAA
>JAUVCP010000059.1 GCA_030590765.1 Flavobacteriaceae bacterium
GTCCACAAATTAACTTACTTATACAGTTGATAATATAGATCTAAATATACCAAATACTACCAATGCAATTGATGGTCATTTTTCTGATTTAAAGAATAAACTCAGAAATCATAATGGATTATCCAGAGCAAGAAAAATTAAATTTATTGATGAGTTTTTAAAGGCATAAAGGCATCTGAAAAAGAACTAAAAAAGGGACTCTCTTGAATCCCTTTTTATTGACATTTTCATCAGCCATCAAGTGTATCCCTGACAGGTTACTCTCCAGCAGGGCCTGTTTCCGTTTTTCTTGATAAGCAAAGTTAATAACACAATTTTTTATGTCCAAAAACAAATGAAAAATACAGCCTCCTTTTTGTCCACTTGGAAAATATCAACCTAAATCAGCCTCCTTTTTGTCTATTACACCTCAAAATCAAATAATTATTTTTTTATTCATGCTCAAGGTATTTCTCCATGATTGTAATTGCAGATTCTGAAATTACAGATCCTGGTCCAAATACGGCGGCAACTTTTCTTTTAAAAAGATAATCATAATCCTGGGCAGGAATTACACCTCCGGCAAAGACCATAATATCCGGTCTGCCAAATTTTTCCAATTCATCAATTAACTGAGGAATTAGAGTTTTATGTCCTGCTGCCAGACTGGAAGCTCCTACAAAATGGACATCATTCTCTATAGCTTGTTTGGCTACTTCTTCGGGTGTTTGAAATAAAGGTCCCATATCAACATCAAAACCAAGATCGGCAAAACTTGAAGCCACGACTTTAGCGCCCCTGTCATGTCCATCCTGTCCCATTTTTGCAATCATTACTCTCGGTCGGCGACCTTCTAATTCGGCAAATTTATCAGCTAGTTTTTGAGCTTTTGCAAAAGTTTTATCCATATCTACTTCTTTACTATATACGCCACTTATCAATTTTGTATCCGCTTTATGGCGACCAAAATATTTTTCCAAAGCGTCAGAAATTTCACCTAAAGTAGCAAAATTTTCTGCTGCTTCAACAGCTAATTTCAATAAATTTCCTTCTCCAGTTTCGGCACATTTGTCAAGAGCAGCTAGATTAGCTTCTACAATGGCAGTATCTCTGTCAGCTTTTAGTTTATTTAATCTTTCTATCTGAGATTCTCTAACTACAGTGTTGTCAACTTCAAGAATTTCTAGTTCTGATTTTTCTTTGGTCTGATATTTATTAACTCCAACCAAAATATCTTGTCCGGAATCTAACCTAGCTTGCTTACGGGCAGATGCTTCTTCAATACGCAATTTAGGAACTCCAGTTTCTATAGCTTTTGCCATTCCGCCAAGTTCTTCAACTTCTTCTATCAGTTTCCAGGCTTTTTTGGAAATTTCCTGAGTAAGATATTCTACATAATAGGAGCCGGCCCAAGGGTCAACAGCTTTTGTTATTTGAGTTTCCTCTTGGATATATATTTGTGTGTTACGGGCTATACGAGCAGAAAAATCTGTTGGTAGAGCGATTGCTTCATCCAAAGCATTTGTGTGTAAGGATTGCGTTCCTCCAAGTCCTGCAGCCATAGCTTCAATACAAGTACGAGCTACATTGTTGAAAGGGTCCTGCTCACTCAAACTCCAACCCGATGTTTGAGAGTGAGTTCGCAAAGCCATAGATTTAGGATTCTTAGGATTGAAAGATTTTATAATTTTTGCCCAAAGCATACGTGCAGCACGCATTTTTGCTATCTCCATAAAATGATTCATTCCTACAGCCCAGAAGAAAGAAAGTCTGGGTGCAAATTCATCAATTTTTAAACCCGATTTCAAACCGGTTCTGATGTACTCCATACCATCTGCCAAAGTGTAAGCTAACTCAATATCAGCAGTTGCACCAGCTTCCTGCATGTGGTAACCACTAATAGAAATTGAATTAAATTTAGGCATATTCTTAGTAGTGTAATCAAAAATATCACCTATAATTTTCATTGATGGAGCAGGAGGGTAGATATAAGTATTTCTAACCATAAACTCCTTTAGAATATCATTCTGAATTGTACCACTAAGCTGATCTAAAGTAACTCCTTGTTTTTTTGCAGCGGCAATATAGAAAGCCATAATTGGTAATACGGCTCCATTCATTGTCATAGAAACAGACATCTTATCCAACGGAATTTGGTTGAATAATACTTCCATATCTAGAATAGAATCAATGGCTACACCTGCCTTACCAACATCACCTGTTACACGAGGATGATCGGAATCATATCCACGGTGTGTTGCCAGATCAAAAGCAACTGAAAGTCCTTTTTGACCAGCTGCAAGATTACGTCTGTAAAATGCATTGGACTCCTCAGCTGTGGAAAACCCTGCATATTGGCGAATGGTCCAAGGACGGGTAACATACATAGTACTGTAAGGTCCTCTAGTAAAAGGAGGTAAACCAGCAGCAAATTGTAAATGCTCGGCATCTTTTATATCTTCTTTTGAAAAATTATTTTTTACGGGTATTCCTTCCGGAGTATTCCAAACCTCTTGATTCTCTGAAGGAGCAGCTTTTTGTTGTACTGCTGTTTCTATGTTTAAATCTGAAAAATCTGGTCTCATACTTTCAGTGTTTTTAATGTTTTTTGAATTTTGTTTTGCATATTCGAAATAAGACTTATTATATTAGATTTTATATGTATAAAGTCATCTAATCCTGCTTTTGTTAACTGATCTGCAATATCTACTGGATTTCCGGCGAGCAACAGAACTTTATCTGAATTTAATGCTCTAAAAGTATTTACAAACTGAAGTGCATTTTCAATGTAGTCATTATCTGAACTACAAATAACCACTATATTTGAGTCAGATCTAGCACTGGTTTCAGCAGCTTCTTTTATAGTATCATAACTTTTCTCGGCAAGAATATCAAAACCACTAACGCCCATAAAATCATAAGCAAATGCTGCTCTGGCTTTTCTCATATTCAAATTGCCAAAACTAGTCAATTCAACAATAGGACGTTGACTTGTTTTTTTAACCAATTTCTCTGTAACCTTCCTCAAAGCCTCTATTTCAAAAGCAGCCCTTTTTGGTTTCAATACCGTTTTTTTGGAATTTGGTTTTGAAAACCTATTTGAAAGTATTTTTGCATCAATGGTTTCCATTAAATTTGGATATTTATTCACTCCTACCACTGCTAGCCTTCTTTGACTGATCAGTTTTATTTTTATCAAACAGATCTCTGCGATATGCTGCTGGATAAGGCCATTTTCAAAGGCCAGGTAGTAGCCACCATATGCTTCAATGTTTTTAAAAACTTCCAGTGCTTTTTGTGCAATTTTTGTGCTGACTTCTTCAATATAATAAGAACCATCAACAGGATTTAAAACCTTTCCAAAGTAAGATTCTTCCTTTAAAATAGTGCTGATATTACCGGCGATTCTACTTGAAAAATCAGAGGATTTCTTAAATTCTTTATCATAAGGATCTATTAATACACCGTCAACATTACCAAGTATTGCTGACATTGCTTCTGTTGTTGCTCGTAGCATATTTGTATTGGCATCGGTTACTGACTTGTTCCAGATAGAAGTTTTGGCTGTTACCGTATATGAGAAATCATTTACATCATATTTTTTTGCTACCATGTAAAGCAAACTGTTAAATGCTCTGAATTTGCCTATTTCAATAAAATATTCAGAACCAATGGCAAGTTCGAAATGAAGATTATTAAATATAGTTTGTATATCAATTTCTTTTTTCAAAAAAATTTGAATAAAACATACCAATGAATTAAGCGTATAAGCTACTTCCTGTACCTGATTCGCTCCTGAATCTAAATAGACTCCTCCAGAAATTGAAATGGCTTTAAAATTTGGATAGTCTTTGGCAATTTCTATAATTTTTTCAACTTTCTTAAACTTCCCGGATTCATTTTTCCCAGTGGTTACATATTTAGGAATGATGTCCAGGTCAACATAGCCCTTTACATTCTCTGTTACAACATTTTGCTTCTTTACATAAGAAATAAATTCTTTAATGATATCTGTTGTATTTGATCTTAATTTAAAAGATATTGAGACCTTGTTTAGATCAATATTTTTTAATAGTTTTTCAACTGAAACATCTTTTTTCTTCAGATCAAAAAGCAAACCATTTATTCCTTCTTCTACTGCTTTTACGGCTAGTTTGTTCCCGTTTTTAGCGGATTTCACCTTTATAGATCTGTAATTGATCAATAATTTAGAATTTTTTCCTGTGTTGTTTAAATATTCCTGTTGATCTTCTGTATTGTAAAAAGGCTGAATATCAATTTTACTCAAGTTTTTCCAAACCAGTTTTTTATCAAAACTGGCACCTTTTAAATCAAAATTAGCCTTGTCGATCCATTCCTTTTTGGTTACTGGGTTGAATTCTTTAAAAAGCAAATTATTTTTTTTATTCATAATATTTGTACTTTAAGTTTACTTGAAAATACCGAAGTATAAGTGCAGTTTTTCTAATAAATAATTATACACTCATTAAACTACTGCCAAATCTTTCGAAAATTGCTTTATCCAGATCTTCTCTGTGATCAGGATGAGCAATATCTCTAAGTAATTGAGCACGTTGTTTTAAATTTTTACCAAATAATTCGGCAATACCATATTCTGTAGCAACATATCTGGCATGCGCACGTGTTGTAACTACACCTGCACCAGGTTTTAATGAAGGAACTATTTTTGAAACACCTTTCATTGTATTGGATGTGATCGCTATAATTGGCTTCCCACCTTGAGATAATGCCGCCCCTCTCATAAAGTCCATTTGACCACCAACGCCAGAGAACATTCTAAAACCTATAGAATCAGCACAAACCTGACCGGTAATATCAATTTCTATAGCAGAATTAATAGCGGTTACTTTTGGATTTTGACGAATGATGGCAGTATCATTAACATAAGCAATATCTAACATTTCAATCTCAGGGTTGTCATCCATAAAATCATATAAACGACGAGTGCCCATAGCAAATCCAGATATGATCTTAAAAGGATTAACTTTTTTCTTTGAACCATTTACAATTCCTTTTTCAACCAGATCAACAATACCTTCAGAGAACATTTCCGTATGAACCCCCAGATCTTTATGATTGGTTAAATAAGTTAAAACTGCATTTGGAATACCTCCAATACCCATTTGCAGGGTTGAACCATCGTCAATTATTTCAGCAATATTTCTACCAATAGCTTTTTCTGCTTCCGTTGGAGCAACAAATTTCATTTCATGAATTTCTTCATCAACAATTACACAAGCATCAAAAGTATTTAGATGTACAATTCCGTCACCCATAGTACGTGGCATACGTGAATTTATTTGAGCAATTATCTTTTTACCTTTTTCAACTGCAGAAATTACAATATCAACAGAAACTCCCAAAGAACAGAATCCATGTTTGTCAGGAGGTGATACATTAACCAAAACGATATCCAATTCCATATATCCCTGACGGAATAAGCTAGGAATATCACTTAAAAAGATAGGAATATAATCGGCTGTAACACCAACCATTTTTCTAATATTTCCTCCTATAAAAAAAGCATTTGTATGAAAACTACCGCTTAGCTCTTGTGCCGTATAACCACATTCACCTTCCGTATGTAAGTGAACCACCTCAACTCCTTTTAATTCAGGAGCCCTATCTACCATGGCTTTAACCAAAGTTTGTGGTGTTGCAGATCCTCCCTGGATCAATACTCTATCTCCTGATTTTATTAATTTAACAGCTTTGTCAGCTGTCATTATGTTAGGTATTTTCATCTTTTATTTTTTAATATTGTTTTACAAATTGTTTTTTAGCCTAAAAAGCTTAAAATTATCCCTGCAGCGATGGCTGAACCAATTACCCCGGATACGTTAGGAGCCATTGCATGCATCAATAAATAGTTATGAGGGTCTGATTTTAGTGCTTCTTGGTGAACCACTCTTGCACTGTCTGGTACTGCAGAAACACCTGCAGCTCCAATTAATGGATTAATTTTGTTGTCACTTTTAAGGAATCTGTTCATAAATTTAGCAAACATTAAACCTCCAGCTGTAGCTATAACGAAAGATATTGCACCAAGAGTAAAAATAAGAAGTGAATCTTTGGTAATAAAAATATCTGCCTGGGTTGATGCACCAACAGTAACTCCTAATAAAATAGTTACTATATCAATTAATTTGGTGCGTGCAGTTTCTGCAAGTCTTTCTGTTCTTCCTGATTCTTTCAATAAATTTCCAAAGAATAACATTCCTAAAAGAGGTAATGCACTTGGTGAAATAAAGGTTGTAAGAATCAAAGCAACAATAGGAAAAATCATTTTTTCTTTTTGAGAAACTGCTCTTGGTGGCTTCATTCTAATCTTTCTATCTTCTTTTGAGATCAATAATCTCATTATTGGAGGTTGAATAACAGGTACTAATGCCATATATGAGTAAGCAGCTATTGCAATTGGACCAATTAGATTTTTAACGGTAGTTCCATCAGGTAAAAGGTTAATTCCATTTGCAAGTTTAGAGGAAAGGAAAATCGCAGTAGGGCCATCAGCTCCACCAATAATTCCAATAGCTCCTGCTTCAGGTAAGTTAAATCCTAAATAAAGTGCTCCAATAAAGGTTGCAAATACACCAATTTGTGCTGCTGCTCCCAATAGCATTAATTTCGGATTTGCAATTAGTGATGAAAAATCAGTCATTGCTCCAATACCTAAAAATATTAGTGGAGGGTAAATACCTTTTACAACTCCAAAATACAGGAAGTTTAAAACAGATCCTGATTCGTAAATACCGGTCATATTACCGGCAACAAATGGTATGTTACCAATAATCACACCTGTTCCAATAGGAATCAATAACAATGGCTCGTAATCAAATTTAATTCCCAAATAGATAAATACTATTCCAATTAAAATCATAGCAAAATGACCCCATGTTATATTGGCAAAACCGGTGTAATTGTAAAACTGTTTTAAACCATCGAATGATCCTTTCAACACTCCCTCTTCTTCTGTTGTGTCAACATGCTCAATTGTTACAGAATTTTCTGTTTTTAAAACATCAGCTTTTTTATCTAGGCCTAACATAGGCTTTATGACAAACAGAAGGGAAATAACCCCGAATATTAAAAATAATTTCTTCATTTTATTATATTTTTTATCATCTATCTAATATCGATAATAATTTTACTCTAGTTCAATTAATAGGTCATTTTGTAAAACTTGCTGCCCAACTGTTACATGAATAGCTGATATAACACCACTTTTTTCGGCTGTAATATCATTTTCCATTTTCATAGCCTCAAGAATCAACATACTATCTCCTTCTTTAATTGTATCACCAACTTTAATGTTAATGGAAAAAATTGATCCGGGTAATGGAGATAAAATCTTTGTTTTTTGCGAGCTTGGATTTACCTTTAGTGGTTCTGCAGGTCTTTGAGATGCGGCACGAACCAGAGTTGGAGTTTTGGAAATTACAATATCTTCCTTCATCTTAACCGAATAAGAAGTACCATTTACTTCAAGGTTGATCATATTGCCTTCATGTGACATTATTCTAACCTTGTAGTTGTTATCGTGTATTCTAAATTTAAAATTTTTCATTTTCTTTTTAATTTAGTTATAATCTGTGATGGGTTCCATATATTTTTGAACTCCATGGTGAATATGATTTTTTAGCTTGTTTGATCGTTAAGATTGGATTCTCTTTGTCATGTTGTTCGTTGAGGTACATATGAATTGCAGCTGCAATAACTGCGGTAACCTCACCTGTGAAATCCTCATCAACTTCCATAGCTATATCCGCTATTTTTTTGTCTTTTCTTCTGGTAATTATTTTATACAAATAAAGCATTAAAGGCATACCGTATTTAAAAACCAAAGAAAGAGTAACCAGTGCACTAAAAACAATGAGCAATCCGGTAATCAGAATAACATATCCCTCACTGATCTGATCCATGTTTAAATTGACATATAATATCATAATGGAATGTTTGAATGTTTTTTTGGAGGATTGATCTCTTTTTTATTTGCAAGTAATTCCAAGGCTCTAATGATTCTGAAACGTGTATTTCTTGGTTCGATCACATCATCAATAAAGCCATATTTTGCTGCTTCATATGGGTTAGCGAATTTCTTAGTGTATTCATCTTCTTTTTTCTGGATGTATTCACTTTTTTCGGTAGCATCTTCAATTTTTTTGATATTACGCCCTTCTAAAACTTCTACCGCACCTTTTGCTCCCATTACAGCAATTTCTGCTGTTGGCCATGCATAATTCACATCACCTCTTAACTGTTTGCAACTCATCACATCATGTGCTCCACCATAAGATTTACGAAGCGTAATCGTCACTTTTGGAACAGTTGCTTCACCATAGGCAAATAATAATTTGGCTCCATGAAGGATAATTCCTCCGTATTCTTGTCCTGTGCCGGGTAAGAACCCAGGAACATCAACAAGAGTTACGATTGGAATATTAAAAGCATCACAAAAACGTACAAATCTGGCTGCTTTTCTTGAAGCTTCTATATCTAAAACTCCTGCATAATATTTTGGTTGATTGGCTACGATACCAACCGGACGACCATTGAATCTTGCAAACCCAACAACAATATTTCGAGCATAATTTCTATGAACTTCTGTAAATTCACCTTTATCAGCAATGGTTGAGATTACATCAACAATATCATATGGTTTATTTGCATTTTCAGGAATGATTTCATTAAGAATATCGTCTAATCTGTCAATAGGATCAGAACAATCGATTACCGGTGGCTCTTCCAGATTGTTTGAGGGAAGATAACTTAACAATTTTCTAATAAGTAATAAATTTACTTCATCATTTTTTGCAAGGAAATGTGACACACCAGATTTTGTGGAATGGATTTTTGCACCACCTAACTGTTCGGTTGTAACAACCTCACCGGTTACAGTTTGTACTACTTTTGGACCAGTAACAAACATATAACTGGTTTTTTCCGTCATGATCGTAAAATCTGTTAAAGCCGGAGAATAAACAGCACCACCGGCACAAGGCCCTAAAATGGATGAAATTTGAGGAATAACCCCGGATGCCATGATATTTCTTTGAAAAATTTCAGCATAACCAGCTAATGATCTTACACCTTCTTGTATACGTGCTCCACCACTATCGTTAAGTCCAATTACAGGGGCGCCAATTTTCATAGCCATATCCATAATTTTACAAATTTTCAATGCATATGTTTCAGATAAAGAACCTCCAAAAACTGTAAAATCCTGAGAGAATACATAAAC
>JAUVCP010000395.1 GCA_030590765.1 Flavobacteriaceae bacterium
TAATGTATGTGATGAAAAAGAAAATATTCATTTCTCATCATTTGAAGACAAGTTACAATTTGTTGCTAATATGTTACCACCAGTCTTTAGCGAATCATCTCAAATTGTTAAAAAGAAAAAAGTTTTTCTAATAGTTTTTTAGAATCCTCATTTTCAGTGTGTGTGAATGCCTCTATCTTTTCTAGATTCAATTCAATTAATCCAAAATCAATAATCTGAGTTAATGCCTCACTCATAATTCCTTTTCTCTGACATATTGGGTTTAAATCATATCCAACTTCTGCAGTTTTGTTGTTTTTGGAAAAATTCCACAAACAAATTGTTCCAATTATTTTGTGGTTATCTTTTAAAGTTATGCCCCAAGAAATTGTTGTATTGTTTACGATTCCTTCATTTATTTCTTTAATAAATTTTATAGCATCGGTAATATTCTTAGTTCTTCTATTTTCTGGTCTTTCAATGAATTTATTGACCGTTTTATCAGAACGCAAAAATAATATATCTTCACAGTCTGATTCCTTAATTTTTCTTAAAAAAAGTCTTTCTGTTTTTATTTCTGGAAAAGGTTTAAATTTCATTTTCTTTCTGTTTTCTGCTTGCAGCTAACTCGTTATACACACAAATATACACGTTTATAAATTATATTGGTTGGATAACGTTAGTTTTTGATCCACTTTATAAAATCAAATAAAGCATAAAAACACGTCTAAAACATTGAAAAACAGTAAGAAAATAATTGTTTTATTTTACACTAGCCATAGCAAAAATTTGATGATCCACATTTCCAATTTACCCTAGATCAATCAAATGTTAAAAAAGCTATTTTTCCTTGGCAGTGGCATGTCCAACAGTGCAGCACCGACCCCTGCTTTTAAAAGTTTTTTTTAATTTGCAGCAGAAGTCTACTAGGGATCAAAGGGGTTGATCCTAATGACTACTTACACAGCAAAATACCCTTCCAGTTCCTTTAAGGTTTCTGTAGAGGTTTGAATATCTTTTACAATATCTCCTTTGTCTAATACAACAATTCGATCACAAACTTCGGTTACATGGTTGAGATCATGACTTGAAATTAAAATAGTAACTTCTTTGTTTTCAGTAAGTGTTTTTAAAGTTTTCTTTAATCGGATCTGCGTAGTAGGATCTAAATTTGCAAATGGTTCGTCTAACACTACCACTTCCGGATTACCGATCAATGCTGCAACAATTCCTGCTTTTTTTTGATTTCCTTTAGACAGGTCTCTCAGATATTTTTTCTTTCCAATGATCTCATCATTAAAGATGTCTTCAAATTGTTGTAAAAAAGTATCGATATCTGCCTTGTTCATTCCTCTTAATTCGCCAATAAAGTAAAAGTATTCTTCAGGAGTTAGGTAACCAATTAAAAAGCTTTCATCAATAAAAGCCGCTGTAAATGATTTCCATTCTTCGCTTGCGTTAACTTGAATTTCATTGTTTGTGATAGATCCTGTTGTAGGTTGAATAAGATCTAATAATAAATTAAAAAAAGTAGTTTTACCGGCACCATTGTTTCCAACCAAACCAAAGGTTTGTCCTTTTGAAACTTCTAAAGATTCGATATTTAAAACAGTAGTGTCACCATATTTTTTGGTAAGTTCAGTAGTTTTTATCATGATTGGTTTTTTTAGAGAATATAAAATAGGTTCTTAGTTGTCTTGTTCAAAAGCGGTAATCATTTGGTATTTAGAATTCAAGTATCTTTTTACAATAAAATCCATTATTTTTTGGTGAAAGAGTATACCTAATCCGCCTATCAGTATAAGTGTTGCAATACCAGCTTCAAAACCAATGAATTTATAAGGAACATAAAAAATCAATACTGGAAATAATAGTAAAGGAAAACCAATGATCCATTGCACAGCTCCTGTTCCCTGATAATTAAAAGCCGCACGCTGACTCAGATTGATCTTTTTTCGGTTAAAAGACCCTCCGTAAAGGAGAACATGAGAGTTTACACCAATATTATAAACCAATGCGGCAAAATGGATCAATAATATATTCCATCCAAAATACACATAAGGAATACTAAGCGTAAAAAGAACCACTGCGCTTAAAGTCATTAAAAGGAATTTTGAGCTTAAATATTCCTTATATTTGATATTTTGGCTCATTAATAATTTGTAATAAGCGCTGTCCCAGGCAGGTATGAATTGACCAAAATTTATCATAAAGATTCCTGTAACAAATATTCCTACAAAAATAAACATGGGTATCCACCCTTGATATGTAGGATTTGGATAAAAGATCAATCCGTAGAGAAGTCCGAGTATCACAAGGTATAAGGTTGATTTTGAGCGTTTATTTCTCCATATCATTTTAAGATCCAATTGTAAAAAAGGAGCCATATCACCAAATCTTCTCGTCCAGGTCATGTCAGTAGAAGTGGCAATCTGGGTTTTAGATTTTAGGCTAGCATCCACATATAATTTTTTCTTTAAAGTGGAAAAGTTGATAAAATATAATGTAGCCAGAATAATCAATGGAACTAGAATTAGGACCGAGCTTGAAGTGATACTGCTCATCGT
>JAUVCP010000294.1 GCA_030590765.1 Flavobacteriaceae bacterium
CAATGTATAATTCAACTTGAGGGTTTCTTTTTAATTCATGAAGTTTAAAACCTTTAACATTACAATTGAAACTATGTATAGAAGGTTTAATAAATTTTTCAAAAAAAACACTTTCCAGTTTTGCAGGGACTATAATTTCAGATTTGGTTAAAAAAGGTTTGAGCTTGTTGCCGTTAAACTCTTTCTTTTCAAACCAAAACATGTTGTTTTTATGAATTAGTATGGGTGATTTATTACCAAGTATTTTAATGCTGTCATCATGTAGATCAATTGGTGTCTTATTATGAAAAACTTTTAAACTATAATGTAAAGTGTCTGTTTTTTTTTCAAACATCATTTTTGCTCTTATAGTTTCTTCAGAAATATGTATGATATTATCATCATATATATTGCTGTTTCTATCTGGAATAATAAAAAGTAATGGCTTATTATTTTTGATAATTTGCGTAATAACAATTTGTTCCTTTTCAATATATGCATTAATAAAATTGAATATTTTTTTGTCAATTGTATCTATAAAAACTTGAAATGAGACTTTTGTATTTTTTATATTAAACCTCTTATTGAGTTCTGCATAGCTTAACGAATGAGAAATTTCAATAATTTCAATCATCCAATCAGAAAATAAAAAGCTTTTATTTTCAATATCGACAACTGTAATCAGTTTGTTTTTTGTATAATAATGTTTGTTGGTCTTGGATAAAAAATAGGGAACAAAAACATAACCAAGAAGATTGTCTTTTTTAATATTTACGGCAAATATTGAGTTTGACATTTTGTTGTTTCAAAAACACAAATATAAAAGGTATTATGGTATTTTTAGATGTGAATATTTAGATTTTTTTTTCATTCTATAATTAGTATTCTTGAAAATTATTTGATAATTAGGATAGAATAAAAAAAACTCGAAGCTGATTGCTTCGAGTTTTTCAATTTATGTTAAACAGATTGTTAATCTATTTTTTTTGCATTTTTAACTTTTTGCTTTAATAAAGCAATATCTATAACCTCTTTCATTTCTTTAACATAATGAAAGGTCAGTCCTTTTAAGTATTTTTCATTGATATCTTCAATATCCTTTTTATTTTCCGAACAAACAATAATTTCTTTTATATTGGCTCTTTTTGCCGCAAGGATCTTTTCTTTAATTCCACCAACAGGTAAAACTTTTCCTCTTAATGTAATTTCACCTGTCATAGCTAATTTTGCTTTGACTTTACGTTGTGTAAATGAAGAAACCAAAGACGTTAACATAGTAATACCAGCACTTGGACCATCTTTTGGTGTTGCTCCTTCAGGAACGTGAATATGAATATTATGGCACATTAAAGCCTCATATTTGATTCCGAAATCTTCACAATTTGCTTTGATATATTCCAAAGCAATAGTAGCAGATTCTTTCATTACTTTACCTAAATTTCCTGTGATAGATAATGCTCCTTTACCTTTAGAAATAATAGATTCAATAAATAAGATATCACCGCCTACACTGGTCCATGCCAAGCCTGTAACCACACCGGCAATTTCATTATTTTCATATTTATCTCTTTCCAAATGTGAAGGGCCCAGAATTTTTTCGATATCTTGATTGCTGATCTTGATATTGTATTCTTCTTCCATGGCAATGGATTTAGCCGCATAACGAACAATCTTAGCCAGTTTCTTTTCCAAACCTCGAACACCCGATTCACGAGTATATCCGGTAGCGATTTTTTCTAACTGTACCTTGCCAATTTTTATATGTTTAGAAGTCAATCCATGCTCTTTTAAGATTTTTGGAAGCAAATGACGTTTTGCAATTTCAATCTTTTCTTCAATGGTATAACTACTAACATTGATGATTTCCATCCGGTCTCTTAAAGCCCATGGAATGGTGGATAAGCTATTTGCTGTTGCAATGAACATCACTTTAGAAAGGTCGTAACCAATTTCTAAATAATTATCATAAAAATCTGTATTTTGCTCTGGATCAAGAACTTCCAGCATTGCAGATGATGGATCACCACTATGACTTGATGCAATTTTATCAATTTCATCCAATACAAAAACTGGATTTGAAGTGCCTGATTTTTTGATACTTTGTATGATCCTACCCGGTAAAGCTCCAATATAAGTTTTACGATGTCCTCTTATCTCTGCTTCATCACGCAAACCACCTAATGACATTCTTACATATTTTCTTCCCAAAGATTCAGCAACAGATTTACCCAATGATGTTTTACCAACACCAGGAGGCCCGTACAAACAAATAATTGGCGATTTCATATCCCCTTTTAGCTTTAAAACAGCTAAATGTTCAATAATCCTTTCTTTTACATCATCTAAACCATAATGATCACGATCCAGTATTTTTTGTGCTCTTTTCAGATCAAAAAGATCTTTAGAATATTCATTCCATGGTAATTCCAAAAGTAGATCCAGATAATTTCTTTGCACTGAATATTCAGCAACCTGAGGATTCATTCTTTGCAATCTGCCAATTTCTTTGTCAAAGGTTTCTGCAACTTCTTTTGACCATTTTTTAGTTTTAGCCACAGCTCGCATTTCTTCTATTTCTTCATCATGTGAAACGCCACCCAATTCTTCCTGAATGGTTTTCATTTGCTGATGCAGATAATATTCACGCTGTTGCTGATCCATATCTTCTCTAACCTTTGACTGAATATCATTACTTAGCTCTAGGCGTTGTAATTCTTTATTCATCATTTTTAAGGTAGCTAAAGCTCTCTTTTTTAAACTATTGATGTTTAAAAGTTCTTGTTTTGCTGCTGTATCTAAATTTAAATTTGAAGACACAAAATTCACCAAAAATGAATCGCTTTGAATATTTTTTATAGCAAAAGAGGCTTCAGTTGGAATGTTTGGATTCTCTTTGATAATTCTTAAAGAAATATCTTTAACAGAATCTATGATAGCAATAAACTCTTTTTCTTTTTTTCTTGGTATTTTTTCAGCTAATTCTTTAACTTTTGCTTTTAAATAAGGTTTTTCCTGTGTAAGATTTTCAATTTCAAATCTCTTTTTCCCCTGTAGAACAACCATGGTATTTCCATCGGGCATTTTAAGCACTTTTAAAATTCGTGCAACAGTACCTACCATGTAAATATCATCCTTTCCCGGGTTTTCTGTAGCTTCATTTTTTTGAGCGACAACACCAATGGTCTTATTTCCATTATTTGCTTCTTTGATCAATTTGATCGACTGGGCTCTACCTGCAGTAATTGGTATTACAACCCCTGGAAATAACACGGTATTGCGCAATGGCAATATGGGTAATATTTCAGGAATTTCTTCTTTCTGCATTTCCTCTTCATCTTCCGGTGTCATTAACGGAATCAATTCAGCATCCTCATCAATTACATTTTGAAGTGACAAGTTGTCAATATTTAAAAATTTTGTTTTACTCATATCTTTATTTAGGTCAATTTGACATCATAAACTGTAACCAAACTATTATCGAATTTCTTATTAATACATAACGATAAATAAATCAATTAGTTACAATTATAATCATATATTTTACATTTATATTATTCAATTCTTATGCCAATACAATTTTATTAGGTTAATAATTTATTAAAATTTGAGAATTTGGATCTTTTCCAGAGTAACTAGATTCTTAAAAAATTGTATATTTAAAAAACAGAAGTGTAACAGTTTGAAAAGTGAATTGTCATTAAAGTAGAAATTAGTATTGCAAGAAAAACAAAAACATATTGTAAGTCTGATACAAGCTTGTAAGAAAGGAAACCAACCTGCACAGTTTGAAATTTACAAGCTTTATTATAAAGCCATGTATAACACGTCATTGCGTATAGTGAAAGATAGTTTTGAAGCAGAAGATATCATGCAGGAGGCTTTTTTAAATGCTTTTACAAAACTGGATACATTT
>JAUVCP010000192.1 GCA_030590765.1 Flavobacteriaceae bacterium
ATCCAGTTTACTAATAGAATCTAATTTTGATTTGATTATCGAATCTCTTTTGAACTTAAAAATAGAGTCTTGTTTTTGTTTATTTAAGGTACTATCTATTTTTCGAAGAATAGCTAATGAATCTATTTGCTCTACTAATTCGATCTCTTTGGTTGATAAACTGTCTTTTTTGTTATGCAATGCGAAAAAATCATTGGTAGTTGGGAATTTCAATTCAACGTTTCCAATAACAATCCCATTATCAGGAAAGAGGCTCATCAAAATAAACAACAAGCCCATCACACCCAATAAACTAAATAAAGTAGTTATGGGTTTGACCTTGTTTTCCTTATCACTTTTGCTATTGCTTTTTTTAATAGGTAGATATTTTAAAAAGTTTGACTTGCAATCTAAGACCCGTTGCAATATTCAATAAAAACATATTTTAAAACCTTTTTAACTTCAAATCACTTCCTTATCAAAAATTTAAAGTCCTCACAAACAATAGTTTGCTGCGGGTTTAAATTTTCTCTAGCGTCGTGCTTTTTTGTAAAAGAGGTTTTGCAACGATCTTAATCTTATCAAAAAAAACAAATATAAATAAAAATGCCATATAAAATAATGGTGCCATGCCAATAAAAATCCCGAGTAAAAACCCGGGATCATTATAATTTATGGATATATACTTAGTGTTTGGTCAGAAATACATCTTAGCTTAAAACTTAAAAGCCTTATCACTATTCATATACTTAAGACTTATTTCACAGCTCTCCAAAGGTGCATAATCGTATCTTTCTACTTCAACAATACCAAATTTCATACCTGACTTCTTTTTTGAAGCAAAAATTGTTTTAAAATCCATAGTACCGGCACCAAGTTCTTTTTCATCTTTTATGTGCCAAAGAAAAAATCTGCCAGGATATTTATTAAAATAATCTACTGGGTTTTTACCTCCTTCAACAATCCAGTAAAGATCTAGTTGGAACATTACATTATTTGGATCTGTCAATTCTAACATCCAATCATACAATGGCTTACCATCAAATACTGTTGTAAACTCTTTTGCATGATTATGATAACCAAATCGAATTCCTTTAGCTCTACATTTTTCTCCAACAGCATTAAAATACTTAACATATCTTTTCAATCCTTCTAAACTATTATAACCTTCTTTACTCATCCAAGGCTGTACGATCCACGTAACTCCTCCAGCAGCATGTGCATCAATACAGGTATCCCACCAGGCCATAACTTCATCCCAATGTGCATCATCAGGCATGTCTTTTCCTGAATGTGAACCCATGAATTTAAGTCCATTTCTTTCACATAAATTTCGAAAGGCAATTGGATCCATACCATAAAATTTTCCATCACTATAACCGGCAGCTTCAACAAATTTAAAGCCCATTTCTCCAACTTTTGCAACTGTACCCTTAACATCCTTTTTCATATCATCCCTTACTGAGTACAACTGTAATCCAATAAATTTTTCTTTTGGTTTAAAACCAGAAAATAAAATACCTTGTAAAACAAGAACCATCATCCCCACAAAGAATAATGCTCTCAAACTTAATTTTTTAAGATTCATTCGTATTGATTTAAATTATTAATAAATAGACATAGTCGCTCAAAATATAGATCTATATCATAAAACTGAAGCCAAATTTACAAATAATACTTGTTCTATCCGTACAGGGGTTCAAAATTTATTTTTCTGATGTAAAAAGGTGAGAATAAAAAATCCAATATAAACTAGATTTGATTGTTTTTACTATAAAAAATACCCTTTCATTAACAAAGCAGCACCAAGTGCACTGGTGTTTTTCATTTCAGAAGCTTCAATATTCAGATCAGGCATCATTAAGGAAAGATAATACATAAAGATCAAGTTTTTATTAAAACCTCCTGAGATATAGATGTTCTGTAACTTATTCTCTTTATCCAAAATAAACACCAACCATTCATAAACCAGCAGACTAATTTCAAACAACAGTTGATCATAGGCCTTCTCAAAATTATCGAAAGAATTTAACTGACTTAAATCTGCTTTGTAATTATCTGGTAATCCATTTGAGAAAAATATCCTTTTTGAATTTTTAAAAGTTTGAATACAAGAGTCTTCATTTAAACTCATATGGATATAATAATCATTCTCCACACCAAAATAGTCACTCAATTCCAAAACATTGATCTCATGAACATGACCTAAGAACTGCATAGATGATTTAACCTGCTTCTTATTTGTTGTCATAAAACACAAACAATTATGCTCTAATTGAGACTGGGTTAGCTGTTCTTTACTAAAAGGATTCATACTTATGATCCATGTTCCTGTAGATAATAATATAAACTCTTCATTCTTATTCTCTTCCAGTAATGATATCAATGAAGCTGAACTGTCATGTAAACCAGAACCAATTGCAACATCCTCTCCATTAAGCTTTATCATTACTGCTTCTTTACCATTTACAGGTTTTGGCAAGGCAATATCTTCTTTATTTAACCAATAATGATAATCCATAACATCATAATCCCATATAGCTGTATGAGCACCAATAGAAGTATAATCGGCGGTAATCTTATTTGAAAATAAATAACTTAAATACTGTTGATAATGTAAAATAGAATGCACCTGTTTCCAGAAATGAGGCTTTTTATTTTTCAACCAATACATCTGCAAACCTGAATTAAGCATACCATAGGCTGGTGATGCAGTTCTTCTGGAGAACTCTTCTACACCGCTATATTTACTATAAAAACCATTGAAATCCATATCATCCAATGGTTTTAAGTAATTATATAAAGGAGTTATTCTTTTACCTGAAATATCTAAATATACTACGGTAGCTCCATGAGTAGAAAAATTGATTGCTTTTAATTTGAAATTTTTATTTTCCAGTACGGTTTTAATCTGATCTTTAATCCATTTTTCAATGGCCTCAATATCATCACATGGGAAATTATCATCATCAACAATTTCTTCAAATCGTACAGAGTTTTCAAATACAATATTGAAATTCTTATCAAATAAAAATATTTTTTTATTTGTTTTTCCAATATCAAAAACCGCAATTACTTCTTTCACTTTGCTCTAAAATATCATTATATTCCGTATAATGAACCGTAATTTTCACATGCTCTGTAATCTGACCCTTCCAGATCCATTCCAAAAGCAGACCAAGCACTTGGACGGAAAACATCATCGTCACAAACATTATGCATATTTACCGGAATACGTAACATTGCTGCAAGTGAGATCAGATCTGCTCCAATATGACCATAAGAAATAGCCCCATGATTTGCTCCCCAGTTTGCCATTACTGTATATACATCTTTAAATCTGCCATTGCCCGTTGTTCTTGGCACAAACCATGTGGTTGGCCAGGTTGGATTAGTTCTTTCATCTAATATTTCATGAACATCCGCAGGTAATTCAACTGTCCATCCTTCTGCAATTTGCATTACAGGACCAATACCTTTTACAAGATTTACCCTAGACATGGTTACAGGCATAGAACCTTTTGTTTTAAACTGAGATGAAAAACCTCCACCTCTAAAATAAGAACGAATTGCAGGAGGCCATTTTGTATTATCCAGACATTTTTGAGCTTCCTTTTCTGTTATTTCCCAATAAGGTTTCATCACCGGATTTCCATTGGCATTTTCCTGTTGTGCTGTTGCATCTAAAGTAGTTGAACCTGAATTTATCAAGTGGATAATTCCATTTTCGGCAATACCAGTTAGTTCTTTTCCTGTCACTCTTTTAACCGCATCAGGGCTCCAATAAGTTCTTACATCTGAAAACATTTGTGCTGTATTGCTTAGCAAATGACCAAACAACATTGAAACTGCATTTAGTGAATCATTCTCAGTTGCAAATACAAAGGGTTCACGCATACCATTCCAGTCAAATGATGTATTTAGCATTGTTTCCGCAAAATCAGCATTAGGCTGAAAATCTGTCCATTGGCGCTGGCCTTGAAAACCACCCATGATCGCATTTCTACCCAATGATTCTTCACCATGTCCAAGTTCTTTCAGTTTTGGATTTCCAACCATAAGATCACGACAGATCAAAGTCATTTTTACAGATGTTTCCCATTCATAATCTTTTCTTTTCCTATCTACTTGTCTCTTCTCAGCATTATAATCTTTACCTTCTTTACAGTTTTCTTTAGTCCATGCTAATGCTTTTTCATACTCTTCTTTGTCATAAATCTCTTCTTCTATTCTTCTTAAAACCTCAATTGACTCAACAAACTCTGATCGAACGCCTAAATAGTCTTGCATAAAATTAGCATCAACCATTGATCCAGCAATACCCATTGAACTATAGCCTAAAGACAAATATGATTTACCTTTCATTTGGGCTACAGCCAAACCTGCTTTTACAAAACGCAATACTTTTTCTTCCACATCTTTTGGAATACTCATATCACCTGAATCCTGCACATCTCTACCATAAATTCCAAAAGCAGGCAAACCTTTTTGAGCATAACCTGCTAACGCAGCAGCCAAATAAACTGCTCCTGGTCTTTCTGTGCCATTAAAACCCCAAACGGCTTTTGGTATCAATGGGTCAGTATCCATAACTTCTGTTCCATAACACCAGGCGGGAGTAACAGTTAAAGAAACACCAACACCTTCTTGCTGAAATTTATCAGCACACATAGCTGCCTCTGCCACTCCACCAATATTTGTATCGGCAATGACACATTCTACTTTTTCACCACTTGGAAATCGAAAATTTTCTTCAATTACTTTTGCGGCAGCTTTTGCCATATTCATACATTGATCTTCCAATGATTCTCTAACACCTTTTTCACGTCCATCAATCACGGGACGAATTCCTACCTTTGGTAATCTACCTTTTAATCTGTTCATATCTATTAAAAAAAAATTATCATATTTAAATGGAGTTTTCACTCTTAAAGAAAATTATCCTCCAATTCTTTCATTTGCTCATTCGAAAGTCCTGCCGGTTCAAAACCTGCAGACCATGCCATCAATAGCAATTTGGCTGCTTTATTAGCAACATCCAAATAATCCCATGCCTTTTCAATGTCCTCACCCGTTGCTGTTGCTCCATGTTTTTCCCATAAAGAAACATTTCTTGTTTTAAACGCCTCCATAGTAACTTTTGCAAGATCTGCCGTACTTGGTAAAGCATAAGGAGTACAATGAACTCCTTTAGGTACAAACACCCTTATTTCAGGAATCATTTTCCATAATGAATTATTCAATTTCTCTTCATTCTTAAATAATTCATGATGAGTCAACACAATCAATTCAAGAGGATGCGTATGTAAAACTGCCAAATGCGAAGGATTATTCTTCAAATTAAAAAGGTGTAAACTTGCATGAGAGATCAATTCAGATGT
>JAUVCP010000332.1 GCA_030590765.1 Flavobacteriaceae bacterium
AACTTTAGGTCCAAAAGGAAGAAATGTTGTAATTGGAAAAGCTTTTGGCGGACCACAAATTACAAAAGATGGTGTAACCGTTGCAAGAGAGATTGAGTTAGAAGATCCTCTTGAAAATATGGGAGCACAAATGGTTAAAGAAGTAGCATCAAAAACCAATGATTTGGCAGGTGATGGTACAACTACCGCAACTGTTCTGGCACAAGCAATTGTAAAAGAAGGGTTGAAAAATGTTGCTGCGGGCGCAAATCCATTAGATTTGAAACAAGGAATTGATTTGGCAGTTAAATCTGTTATTAAAAGCCTTTCTGATCAGTCAGATGTTGTTGGAAGTAAACTGGATAAGATCAAACAAATTGCTTCTATCTCATCTAATAATGATGTTTCTGTAGGAGATCTTATTGCAAAAGCTTTTGATAAAGTTAGCAAAGAAGGAGTGATTACTGTGGAAGAAGCTAAAGGAACTGACACTTATGTGGATATTGTTGAAGGTATGCAATTTGACAGAGGTTATTTGTCTCCTTATTTTGTGACAGATTCTGAAAAAATGGTTACTGATCTGGAAACTCCTTACATATTATTGTATGATAAAAAAATATCTACAATGAAGGATCTGCTACCTATTTTAGAACCAGTTGCTCAAACAGGGAAACCACTTTTAATTATTGCCGAAGACATTGACGGTGAAGCACTTGCTACTTTAGTTGTAAATAAATTACGTGGATCACTTAAAATTGCTGCAGTGAAAGCTCCAGGGTTTGGTGACAGACGAAAAGCAATGTTAGAAGATCTTGCAATCTTAACAGGTGGTACAGTTATCGCAGAAGAAAGAGGTTTCACTCTTGAAAATGCTACAATTGACATGTTAGGTATTGCAGAAAGAGTTACCATTGACAAAGATAATACTGTGGTTGTTAACGGATCCGGAGATGTTAAAAATATCAAAGGAAGAGTTAACCAGATTAAATCTCAAATTGAGACTACTACTTCTGATTACGACAAAGAAAAACTACAAGAACGTTTGGCTAAATTAGCTGGTGGTGTTGCTGTTTTATATGTTGGTGCTGCAAGTGAGGTTGAAATGAAGGAGAAAAAAGACAGAGTTGAAGATGCTTTACATGCTACAAGAGCTGCTGTTGAAGAAGGTATTATTCCTGGTGGTGGTGTTGCTTTAGTTAGAGCAAAATCAAAATTAGAAAAAATTAAAACAGAAAATATTGATCAGGCTACAGGTGTAAAGATCGTAGCAAGAGCTATTGAAGAACCATTGCGTCAAATTGCTGAAAACGCCGGAGCAGAAGGTTCTGTAGTAGTATCAAAAGTACTTGAAGGTAAAAAAGATTTTGGTTTTAATGCTAAAACTGATGAATATGTACAAATGCTCAAAGCAGGAATTATTGATCCAACAAAAGTAACCAGAATTGCATTGGAAAATGCTGCTTCAGTTGCCGGAATGATCTTAACTACTGAATGTGCTTTGGTTGATATTAAAGAGGATAATCCACCTGCAATGCCTCCAATGGGTGGCGGTGGAATGCCGGGAATGATGTAGTAGAATCATCACAAATAACAATTTAAAACCGTTTCAAATTAATTTTTGAAGCGGTTTTTTTTATTTAAGCAACCTATGCAATTATAAGGACTCTAATATCTCACCAAAATCAGATCGATTCTTATAATTGGGATCGTACTGAACATATATTATTTTTCCATTCTTCCCAATCAGATAAGTTGCAGGAACAGGTAAAACATTATTATTCTTAACATTATAATCGGCAATTTTTTTTATGATCGTATCAAAATAATTGGGAATATTTTCTTTATTTACTTCAAAAGCAACTTTATAATCATTCATGATCTTGTTATCTTTATCATGAACAATTGAAAAAGTTGTTTTTAATTTTTCCTGAGTTTCCTTAGTTTTTCCCTCAGTTTCAGGAGTTACTACTAAAACATAAACTCCTTTTTTGGCAAATTCATTTAAATGATCTTGTAGAGATTTCAAATGCTTTTTACAATGCGGGCACCAATTCCCACGATAAAAGACCATAAGAATTTTATGTTCCTTTAAAATCTCTAATGAATTGATCGTTTTACCATTTTGATCGTTTCCTACAATCTGCGGTGCAAGTTCTCCTACGTTTAAATGTTCATTATTAATTTGAGACGTAATATTGTATGTACTGAACAGAATAACAAGAAATAAAAATTGTTTCATTTTTTAATTTTAAATTCAAAAAATTAGTCGGTTATTTAAGATTTAATTACAACTCTGTTTAGAATTCCAAAAAATCCTACTTAAAAGTATATTTCAAAATAAAAAGCACATTACTTTTTGGCATTGGTACCAGATTTGTTTCTGTATATTCCGTATTGAATATATTATTGAACATTCCTGATAATTCCAGATCTTTATACATTGCTGTAAGCTTAAAATCAACCACATTATAGCTTGTCCCATCAGGTCTTTCAATAAATCGAAATGCAATGTTCTGCCTTAAATATTTTAAAAACTGAGAATTAAAATTTGCTGTTAACTGATGCTTTATTGAGTTTAAAGAATATCTTGAAAAGGGTAAATCCTGTTCCAAAATATTGTCTTCCAAAAATGTGTAACCCATATTAAAGTTCTGCTGAAAACCTGATAAATCAAATCTGTATTGCACTTCGGTTTCAATTCCTTTAGTAGTTACTTCTACCAAATTTTCTGCTTTCCACTTGTCTTCTTCTTTTTCTTTTACGTAATCAATCAAATCCTTTGCATCTCGATAAAACAGTGCAATATTTACCGTAAATTTCTTAGAATTATATTTAGCTCCTATTTCTTCTGATAAAGCCTTTTCTGGGTTCAAATTAATATTTCCAACAGTAATTGGACTACTATAATACAAGTCTGTGTAAGTAGGAATTCTATAAGTATATCCCATATTTCCATAAACCTTAAAACTTTCAGATACTTTATATCCCAGATCAATTCCGGGAAAAGCATGAAAATCAAAGTCGGAATAATAATCATATGCAAGCAGATATTCTATATTGTTTATTGGACTGGTAAACCTAACAATACCACAGGTGTCAAACATGACCACTTCCATCATTGATTTGTCGATGGCATTATGGCGTGAATCTTCTGGCTGAAATATAATGTTTCCTTCTTTGTCGAGCACAAAGGGGAAGCCGGATTTCCCGATTCTAAGAGAGTTAAGTGTAGTGTGAAGTTTTACAATATCTTTCTCCTTGCCACCAACATAAAGTACCCCTATGGTACTGTCATTTAATACAATTGGTTCATATGCTGTGATGTACCAGTCGTTTACCACAAATGCACGTCCATAATAAACTTCTCTGTTATTTATGGTTTTTGCAACTACTGATGAGTTAGGTATGAATGTG
>JAUVCP010000017.1 GCA_030590765.1 Flavobacteriaceae bacterium
GATATTACAAGATATCGTGCAATAGTTAAAGAATTAGGTTTAAGAAAATAAATTTTAGAGAGGCTTTATGCCTCTCTTTTATTTTTAAAAGAAATCGAGTAAATTCAAATTGAGTAATTTATTTGATTAAATTTGTGAAAAAATACTCAAATCTCAACAAAAAAATTTGATGAGAAACTAAGTAATTCATTGGCAAACAACAACACAACTACAAAGTTTAACCATGAATTAACAAATTTGCTTATAAAAAAGTGAATTCTAAAAACAAATTATGATTCCAAAAGTATTTAAAGAGGTTATAGACCTTGGTGATGGAAGACAAATCTCCATCGAAACAGGAAAATTGGCAAAACAGGCACACGGTTCTGTTGTTGTTCAATCAGGTAACTGTATGCTATTATGTACAGTAGTATCTAATTACAAACAAAGTGACCTTGATTTTTTACCTTTAACAGTAGATTATCGTGAAAAATTTGCCGCATCAGGTCGTTATCCTGGTGGTTTTTTCAAAAGAGAAGCAAGACCTAGTGATGGGGAAGTATTAACAATGAGATTGGTAGATCGTGTTTTACGTCCTCTTTTTCCTAAAGATTACCATGCCGAAACGCAAGTAATGATTCAATTGATGTCTCATGACGAGAATGTAATGCCTGAAGCCATGGCTGGTTTAGCAGCATCTGCAGCAATTCAATTGTCAGATTTTCCATTTGAATGTGCTATTTCTGAAGTTCGTGTTGGACGTGTAAACGGTGAGTTTGTCATCAACCCAACAAGAGCACAATTAGCAGAATCTGATATCGAAATGATGATTGGTGCTTCTGCTGATTCAGTAATGATGGTAGAAGGTGAAATGGATGAGGTTTCTGAAGAAGAAATGATAGAAGCAATTAAATTTGCGCACGAAGCAATTAAAGTACAATGTGCTGCTCAAGTTAAATTGGCTGAAGCTTTTGGTAAGAAAGAAGTTCGTGAATACCCTGTCGAAAGAGAAGATGCTGATCTTGCTGAGAAGATTAAAGGTATGGCTTATGATAAAGTATACGCTATTGCTAAAAATGGTTCTTCAAAACAAGAAAGAACTAGTGCTTTCGCAGAAATAAAAGAAGAAGTTAAAGCAAGTTTTTCTGAAGAAGAAGTTGAAGATTATGGAGATTTAATATCTACGTATTATCACAAAGCAGAAAAAGCTGCAATCCGTAATCTTACTTTAGATGAAGGTTTACGTTTAGATGGTAGAAAAACTACAGAGATTCGCCCTATTTGGTGTGAGGTTGATTATTTACCTTCAACTCATGGTTCGGCAATTTTTACTCGTGGTGAAACACAAGCATTAGCAACCGTAACTCTTGGAACTTCCAGAGAAGCAAATAAAATAGACATGCCTTCTTTTGAAGGAGAAGAAACCTTCTATTTACATTACAATTTCCCTCCATTTTGTACAGGTGAAGCAAGACCTTTAAGAGGTACTTCACGTAGAGAAGTGGGACATGGTAATTTAGCACAACGTGCTTTAAAAGGTATGATTCCTTCTGATTGCCCTTACACAGTAAGAGTGGTATCTGAAGTGTTAGAATCTAATGGTTCATCATCTATGGCAACAGTTTGTTCTGGTACTATGGCATTAATGGATGCAGGTGTACAGATGAAAAGTCCGGTTTCAGGTATTGCAATGGGATTGATTTCTGATGCAGAAACAGGAAAATATGCTGTGTTATCTGATATTTTAGGAGATGAAGATCATTTAGGTGATATGGATTTTAAAGTAACCGGTACCGAAGAGGGTATTACTGCTTGTCAAATGGATATCAAAGTAAAAGGATTATCTTATGAGATCTTGGTAAATGCATTGAAACAAGCTCGTGAAGGTCGTTTACATATTTTAGGTAAAATTACTGATACAATTTCTGAAGCAAATGAAGATGTAAAAGCACATGCTCCAAAAATGGTTACAAGAACTATTCCAGGAGAATATATTGGTGCTTTAATTGGTCCTGGTGGAAAAGTGATTCAGGAATTACAAAAAGAAACAGGATGTACCATTGTAATTAATGAAGATCCCGTTACTGAAGAAGGTATTGTTGAAATTTTAGGAACAAACCAAGATGGAATTGATGCTGTATTAGCTAAAATAGACTCTTTATTATTCAAACCGGAAAAAGGAAATGTATACGAAGTAAAAGTGATCAAAATACTAGATTTTGGTGCTGTTGTTGAGTATGTGGAAGCTCCGGGTAATGAAGTTTTACTTCACGTAAGTGAATTGGCATGGGAACGTACCAATAACGTAACCGATGTTGTAAATATGGGAGATCTTCTTGAAGTGAAATATTTTGGTGTTGATCCAAGAACACGTAAAGAAAAAGTTTCTCGTAAAGCTTTGTTAGATAAACCTGAAGGTTTTGTTGAAAGACCTCCTCGTGATAACAACAGAGGTAGAGATAACAGAGGTAGAGATAATCGAAATCGCGATAGACGAAGAGATTAATTCACTGCCTTAAATATTCGATTAAAACCACCTTTTTTAGGTGGTTTTTTATTTTTCTCACCTTTTTTGTAACATTTACTCTAGATTATACGTATTAGATATTGCAGACTTGATAAAACAAAATAAATTTTATAATAATACATGAGACAGCTAAAAATAACAAAACAGGTTACTAACCGTGAAACAGCGTCCTTAGATAAATATCTTCAGGAAATTGGAAAAGTAGATTTGATCACAGCAGACATGGAGGTTGAATTGGCGCAACGTATCAAGGCCGGTGACCAGATAGCTTTAGAAAAATTAACAAAAGCAAATTTACGATTTGTGGTATCTGTTGCAAAACAGTATCAAAATCAAGGTTTAACCTTACCGGATTTGATTAATGAAGGTAACTTAGGTTTGATAAAAGCAGCAAAACGATTTGATGAAACTCGTGGATTTAAATTTATTTCTTATGCTGTATGGTGGATTCGTCAATCTATTTTACAGGCATTGGCTGAGCAATCCAGAATTGTAAGATTGCCTTTGAATAAAATTGGCTCGATCAATAAGATTAATAAAACTTTTGCAAGATTAGAGCAAGAGAATGAAAGACCACCTTCTGCAGAGGAAATTGCAAAGGAACTGGATATGACAGTGACAGATGTAAAAGAATCCATGAAAAACTCTGGTCGTCACGTATCCATGGATGCTCCGTTAATTGAAGGTGAAGATTCAAATTTATATGATGTTTTAAACTCCGGAGAATCTCCAAACCCGGATAAAAGCTTATTGCATGAATCACTAAAAGTAGAAATTTTAAGAGCATTAGAAACACTTACTCCAAGAGAAGCTGATGTTGTTAAGTTATATTTCGGACTGGGAGATGCACACCCGATGACCTTAGAGGAAATCGGTGAAACTTTTGATCTTACACGTGAGCGTGTTCGTCAAATCAAAGAAAAAGCGATCCGTAGATTGAAACACACTTCAAGAAGTAAAATTTTAAGAACCTATTTAGGTTAATACCTTTTGGATTAGACAATAAAAAGCTCATGAAAATTCATGAGCTTTTTTTATACCAAATTTTTAATATCGAATTATTATTTACCCTACTTTTGCCAAAAACAAACTATCATGTCACATCTTATTGCTCCATCAATTTTAGCAGCAGATTTTGCCAATCTTCAAAAAGAAATAGAAATGGTTAATCAAAGTGAAGCCGACTGGTTTCATATTGATGTAATGGATGGCGTTTTTGTACCAAATATTTCATTTGGAATGCCTGTTATTGCTGCTATCAAAAAGCATGCAAAAAAAACGATGGATGTTCATTTGATGATCGTTGATCCAGATAGGTTTATTAAAAATTTTAAAAAAGCTGGAGCTGACATTTTAACAGTACATTACGAAGCCTGTAATCATTTACACCGAACTGTTCAGGCAATAAAACAAGAAGGTATGCAGGCAGCAGTTTCTTTAAATCCGCACACACCCGTTGCTGTATTGGAAGATATTATTGCAGATTTGGATATGGTTTTGATCATGAGTGTCAATCCTGGTTTTGGCGGACAAAGTTTTATTGAAAATACCTATAAAAAAATTAAGCAATTACGTGAATTGATTGATAAATCCGGTTCAAAGGCTCTTATTGAAGTAGATGGAGGTGTAAGTGATCAAAATATTAAAAAACTGGTTGCTACAGGTGCAAATGTATTGGTTGCAGGTAGTTTTGTTTTTAAAAGCAAAGATCCTTTGGAGACCATTCACAACTTAAAAAATCTGAAATAAATTCATTTTTTATTCTCCCGGTTTAATATCTTTTAAATTTAATTGAAGAGAAGTAATTCCATTCCAATGATTTTCTTCTATGGTAAATACAGCATCAAATGAATTACCATTATTGATCTCATTAAACTTATCTCCTAGCCCAAAACCAATAGCATTATACGTTTTTTGATCTGCCCCCGATATGATATTTAGTTTTAAATGTTCTCCCTCTTTTCCAACTTTTTTACCATAACCATTATCTCGCAAACCAGTTGCTTTAAAAACAGGCTTCATATTCTTTGGACCAAAAGGACCAAATTGCTTGATAATCCTGTTAAACTTTGGAGTAATATCTGATAAAAAAAGGTCAGCATCAATAACAATCTCAGGAATAAGCAGTTCTTTAGGGATGGTTTCCTCTACCACTTTTTCAAACAGATCTTTAAATTTTAGATAATTCTCTGGTTTTAAAGTAAGTCCGGCAGCATATTTATGTCCGCCAAATTGCTCAATATATGCACTGCTCTTTTCCAAAGCATTGTAAATATCAAAACCTTTTACTGATCTTGCCGAGGCAGCCAAAAAATCACCACTTTTAGTAAACACTAAAGTTGGTCGGTAATATGTTTCAATCAATCGGGAAGCAACGATTCCAATCACTCCTTTATGCCATCCAGGATCAAAAACAACACTAGTAAAATTCTCTTTTTCTTTATTTTGTTCAATCTGTTGCAGAGCTTCTTTTGTAATGATCTTTTCAAGATCTTTTCTTGTAAAATTAAACTGTTCAATTTCAGATGCGCCTTTTTGCGCCTTTTCTATATTGCGTTCAATTAAAAGCTCAACGGCATATAATCCGTGTTTAATTCTTCCTGCCGCATTAATTCGGGGAGCTATCACAAAAACAACATCTGTAATGGTTAGTGCTTCTTTTTCTTGATTTTGAACTAGAGCTTTGATACCCGGACGAGGATTTGAATTGATCACATCCAAACCAACAGCAGCAAGAATTCGGTTTTCACCGATAATAGGTACTATATCAGCAGCAATGGCAGTTGCAACAAGATCTAAATATGGAATAAGATCATCCATAGTTTGATCCTTTTTTTCGGCAATAGCCTGAATTAACTTAAATCCAATCCCACAACCACACAATTCATCATAAGGATAATTGCAATCTTCACGTTTTGGATCTAAAACTGCTATGGCCTTTGGAATTTTATCTCCGGGACGATGATGATCACAAATGATAAAATCAATATTCTTGTTATTGGCATAGTTAATTTTATCAATTGCTTTGATACCACAATCCAAAGCAATAATCAAAGTAATATCATTATCGCTGGCGAAATCAATGCTTTTATACGAAATACCATACCCTTCATCATATCTGTCGGGTATATAAGTAGTAACATGTGGATAAAAAGTGGTTAAATAACAATAAACCAATGCTACAGAAGTAGTACCATCTACATCGTAATCTCCATAAACCATTATTTTTTCCTGTTGGGCAACTGCATTTTCAATTCTCTTCACTGCCAGATCCATATCTTTCATTAAATAAGGATCGTGCAGATCATTTAAATTTGGCCTGAAAAAATATTTGGCCTGCTCAAAAGTTTCAATATCCCGTTGCACCAGCAATCTGGCAATAGTACGATCAATACCAAGATCTGCACTTAGTTTATCAACTTTCTCTATTTCAGGATTGCTTTTATTTTTCCAGCGCATATATCAAATTTATGAGGCATTACAATATCTCATTATGAATTTATGTTTTCTATTATCAAAAGTAAACAATATTACACCTAAAAAAGAGAAGAAAATAACTAAGAAATATTCAATATTTATAATCTATAAGCAATTATTACTTGATTAATGTTAAATAATGCACGTTTTTATGCGTTTTTGTGCAATTTTTAACAATTATACCCTATATTAGCTTTATTATTAATTCAAAAAATATTAATTATTAACAAAAATTCAATCAAATTATGAGAAACAAGTACTTGTTTTCTTTATTGGTTTTATTTATTTCAGCCTCTCAAATGTTGTTTGCACAAACAACTGTAGGAGGAACGGTTACAGATGAATCTGGAGCTGTATTACCTGGAGTGAATATACTTGTTAAAGGAACAACAGAAGGGGCAGCAACCGATTTTGATGGAAAGTATGCAATAGAAGCTTCGCAGGGAGATGTGTTGGTATTTTCATTTATTGGTTTTGCAAACCAGGAAGTTACAGTATCTGGGAATACTGTAAATGTGTCTTTAATTGAAGATGCAAATGAACTAGATGAGGTTGTAATAACAACAGCCTTTGGTATTGGCCAAAAGGAAAAAGAATTGGCTTATTCTGTATCACAAGTTAAAACGGAAGATCTTGATCTTTCAGGACAAACCAATGCGGTTTCTGCATTACAAGGTAGAGTTGCAGGTTTAAGTGTTGCACCAAGTTCGGGTACAGCAGGTGGTAGTGTTGATATTTTGATAAGGGGAGTTTCTTCTATGAATCCTAGTCAAAATAATCAACCTTTGATCATTGTTGATGGAGTGTCTATTAATAATGATACAGGCGCATCAAATTTAACACCTTCAGAGGGTGCTGGCTCATCAGGATCTTCGTCAACTGCTCAATTTGGTCTTTCCAGTAGAGCAGGAGATATCAACCCAGATGATATTGAAACCTACAATATATTAAAGGGTACTGCGGCAACAGCACTTTATGGAATAAGAGGTGCAAATGGTGTAATTGTAATTACTACCAAAAAAGGTCAACAGGGTAAAGCTAAAGTAAATATTTCTATGTCAACTACTTTTAGTAAGGTTACAAAAGCACCTGAACAGCAAAAATTATATCGTGAAGGTTATACCCAAATTCCTGAAGTGTTATACACCCCTGAAACGGAAACTGGTTTTACCAAAGTAAGTACAAGTACACCATTTCATACATGGGGTCCTTTATATTCGGATGATGAATATATAAAACCTGACGGAACAGTAGTTGATCTATCAAACGATCGTTTTTACGATCCTTATGAATTGTTTAGAACCGGTATTAACAATACTATAAACTTTAATATTGCCGGAGCAAATGAGAAGTTGGATTATTATTTTTCAGTAGGAAATGTTGGATCAACAGGTACAACTCCAGGGAATGAATTTGATAAAACAACTGTAAGATTCAAAGCAGGTTATCAGGTATCCAATACTTTTAAAATCAGCTCATCTGTTCAATACACAAATTCAGATAACAGACAACCTGCAGGAGGTGATAAATCGGTAATGAGTGCGTTGGCATATTATTCACCAACTTTCCCAATTAATGATTATAAAAATCCTGATGGAACTCAGCGAATTTTTACGCCATGGATTGATAATCCTCGTTACAATGCAGAAGTTAGTGGTTTGACACAAGACAACAATCGCTGGATTGGGAATCTTAATTTAAACTGGGCTCCTGCAGAATGGGTAAATGTAAATTATACAGCACAAGTGGATAATTATACGGAATTACAAAATCGTTTTGTCGCTCCTGAATTAGATCTGGGATCTAAAGTAAACGGATCTATAATCAATCAGGCAAAAGAATATTTCGGATTAGAATCTAACCTGATCGTTTCTTTTAAGAAAGACTTTTCTGATAAATTCCATAGTTCTTACCTAATTGGTAATCAAATTACTGATTTTAAACGAGATTATCAGTGGCAAAGAGGTGAAGGGTTTAATATCCCTCACTTTAATAATATGAGTAATACAGCAAACAGAACCGCACAAAACTGGACCACACAAGAACGTTTGATCGGTGTATTTGGAGAAGCAAAATTTGATTATGATAACATATTATTCTTAACTATTGCAGGTAGAAATGACTGGGTTTCAACATTACCAGAAGATAATAATAGTTTTTTCTACCCATCTGTAAGTTTAGCCTGGGATATGTCCAGACTTTTTGGTGAGAATGATTTCTTTTCATTTGGTAAATTAAGAGGATCTTATGCTGAAGTTGGAAACGGAACAACATTTGGAAAAACAGGATTATTAGGAGAACAGTTTTATCCTGCCAGTAATTTTCCATGGGGTAATTCGGGAGGTTTGAGTACGGCTACTAAAGTTGGCCATGCTGATCTTAAACCAGAGCGTACAAAAGGCTGGGAAGTTGGTACCGATTTACGTTTCTTTAGAAATCGTTTACGTTTTGATTATGCTTATTATGTATCAGATACTTATGACGCAATCTTTAATGTACCTTTAGCTCATTCAACAGGTATTGAAGAGTATACAAGAAATGCAGGCCATTACCAAACAAAAGGACATGAATTGATGATTAGCGGTACTGTAATTAAAAACAAAGATTTTTCATGGGATTTAATATATAATTTCGGTAAAAATGAAGGTAAAGTAGTTGATTTACCTGAGGATGTTAATAGTATGTATTTTTATGGAGATGGAGGTCCTGAAATATTCTTAGATCTAAAAGAAGGCGACAAAATGGGTACTCTTTACGGATATAACTGGGAGTATAAAGATGGTCAGCGCTTTATTGATACTGATGGTTATCCAAATCTGGAATATGATAGTGATGGTAATGGCGAAGATAATTATTCCATAGTAGGTAACGCAATGCCAGATTTTAATATGTCAATCGGATCAGATTTTAGATGGAAAAATTTTAGATTTAATTTCTTGGTTGAATGGCAAGAAGGTGGTGATAAATACAGCTGGGCGCGTCGTACAATGATTAGAAATGGTACAAGTATTGTAACCGAATTAAGGAATATTGACGACTATGTTTTAGATGGTGTTATGGAAGATCCTGCTAATCCTGGTAATTATGTTCAAAATACAATTCCAACCGCCTATGGTTTAGATGAAAGCTACTACAGAAGCTGGAATAAATTTACAGGTGCTGCAGAAGTTTATTTACAAGATGCCTCATTTGTTAAATTAAGAAATATTGGTATATCTTATGATATCGGAGGCCATTTTCTAGATAGAATTGGCATTAGAAACTTTATAGTTAGTGCAAATGCTTCAAACATATTATTATGGACAGAGTATGATGGATTTGATCCTGAGGGAAGTGCATTTAGTGCAGGAAGTAATATCTACGGATTTGCGGGAAGAAGTTTACCATTAACCGAAAATTATTCTTTTGGAGTATCCATAGGATTTTAAAAAATGATGATAAAAATGAAAAATTTAATTTTAAAAACGATTATAATAGCATTGATAGCCGTAGGATTTACGAGCTGTGATGACTATTTAGATGTAAATACTCCTTCAGATGCAGTAAATGTGGAGGATGTTGATATGGCCACATTGATGGCACCTGTATTACAAAAAACTGTATATGCAAATTATTATACCGAAGCTACTTTTGGTAATTATTCACAGTATTTTGGTGGATATGGTTACAGTGCATCCGGAAAAACACAAAATTCTTCTACCTGGAGTACAATCTATTTAAGTATTCTTCCAAATATTAAGGTTATTCAGGCAAAGGCAGATGCTGTAGGTGCAAAAAAATACAGAGCTGTTGCTGAAATAGTTGAAGCTATTAATATGGGATTGGCTGTTGACAACTGGGATAACGTACCTTATTCTCAAGCTACTGATCCACTTGAAACTGTTTATCCAGAGTATGATTCCGGGGAACAGATTTATTCAAACATCATTGCTTTATTAGATAAAGCTATTGCAGCTTTGCAAGGCTCAGATGATTCAGGCTATAGTTTAGGCTCTGAAGATTTGATCTATAATGGAAATTATGACCAATGGATTAGAGCAGCTTATACATATAAAGCACGTTTCCAGTTGCGATTAATGAATAAAGGCATGGTGTCACCTTCTGATGTTTTGGCTACTATAGAAAATGGATTTACATCAAATTCCGATGACTTTGAATTAGGTATGCCTAGTGATAAAATTAATCCTTGGTATTCAGGAAATGTATTAACTGCACAAACAGGAAATTATTATAATGGGCCAAATGATCAGATTATCAGTATGATGAATGGCGCAACATATCCATTTGAAAGTGGTGTTGTTTTAGTAGACCCTCGTTTGCCTAAATTATATGTTAGATTAATTCAAGATGATTATGCCAGACCTATCGCTGATGATGACACTACTGTTCCATGGAGAGGTGGTTTGAATGGTGGTCAGGGAGAATCTTCTGATGGTGAACAAAGAAATGTATTTTTTAAAGATGGGGGGTATCTTACTTCAAATGGTGCTCCGTTAATTTTAATTACTTATGCTGAAGCGATGTTTATTAAAGCAGAAGTTTCATTCTTAGCTAATGGTGGAAATGAAACAAGTATTGGCTCTTCTGCAGATGCTTATGCTGCATATATGGAGGGTATTTCTGCTAATATGAGCAAAGTAAAAGCAAATAGTTCTGATTATATAGCAGATACTTCTGTGAATGTTGGTGAAGGCGGTCTGATGTTAAATCACATTATGAAAGAAAAATATATTGCAAATATCTTTAATACTGAAACTTATGTAGATTTTAGACGATATAATTTTTCAAGTGATGTGTTTAAAGGACTCGCATTGCGTGTAGAAGGTGAAGATGATGAAAGTGAAATGTTAGGTAAATGGTATGTAAGAGCTATTTATCCAACTTCAGAAAAAACTGCTAATGCAGATGTAGTAGGGAAAAACTGGCAAGAACCAGATGTGCCAGTATGGTGGGCTAACTAGTATGAGTTAGTCTAATAAATATTTAAAAAGTCTCAACTTTTGTTGGGACTTTTTTTATGAGAAATAAATAAACAGGGAAATGATCACTATATCCACCAGAAAAATTATTATTTTGAAAGCTTCTAAAGGGATATCCCTTGTATTTGCCTTTCTGTGTAATAACATAGGAAGGATTATAAATACCAGCTTTATAAAATTTATAAGTATCGTAGTTTTTGTTATTGGAAACACATGAAGAACTCAAAAGCATTTGATCAAAAAGGTTTATTCCATCTCTGTAGCCTAAAGTATTTAATCCCTGTTTGTACATATCTTCCATGGGGTTAAATAAATTATTAGTATCTGCCTCCTGATATTTTCCAACAGTTAAAAGCCCTTTTTTTAAATTATCATCTATCGGGTCATCATTAAAATCTCCCATAACAATGATCTTTGCTATATTATCTTCAAGACGGATATCTTCAATAATTTGTTGCGTAATAAAAGCAGCTTTTGCCCTTTTTGAATTACTCCTTTTTTGTCCTCCGCGCCGGGAAGGCCAGTGATTAACAATAAAATGAACAAGGTCATTCTCTAAAAATCCACTGACCAAAAGAACATCACGGGTAAATATCCTTTTACCCTCTTCATCCCAAAGTTTTACTTCAAAGTTTTTTTGTCTTAAAGGAGTAAAAAACTTTTCCTGATATAGTAATGCAACATCTATACCCCGAATATCTGGAGATTCAAAATGTATAATTTTGTAATTTTTCTTCTTAAGAGATTCTGAATGGATAAGATCTTCCAGTACAGTTTGATTTTCAATTTCAGCTAGACCTATTATTACAGGTGAATTTTTCGAAGTTTCATATCCAATATTTGAAATCACTTTACTTAAATTATTGATCTTTTTCCAATAAACTTGAGAAGTATAGGTGTTTTTCCCATTTGGAGAAAAGTCGTCATCAAAAGTATCAGGATCATTAATGGTGTCGAACAGGTTTTCAACATTATAAAAAGCAATCGTTCTTATTTTGTAGTTGGAATTCTGACAATGAGAGATTTGTATAATGAAAAACAGAAAAAATAAGAACGATATGTAGCTTTTTACTAACAAATAATACGAATTGTTTGTCTATTAGTAATATTCAATACAAAAGGTTAACATATTTTTTAAACTTTTTTTGATGTTGACTTCTTTCTTTTAATGGTATTAAAAAGACAGTAACTAATCTTTTCACCTTCAAAAACTATGAAAAACAATTTTGCATTTATTTTTTTTCTAATAGTTTCTCTTCAAAGTATAAAAACACAGATTCTTCCCTCAATTGAAGGTAGAATAATAGATGATTATTCTGGGAAATCACTTG